>CAJPOH010000068.1 GCA_905372205.1 uncultured Treponema sp. | reverse complement strand
TAAGGTTTAATGACTTTTTTAAACCAAATTGCGAACATATCTTGACACTATCTCTATTTCATTTTCCATAATACAATCTCCTATATGAATAAACAAACAATTGATTATTTGAGTATATATTCAATTGTTTGTTTATGTCAAGAGGCTGATATTGGTTTCCACATCATAAACATTGCTTAAATGTCTTATATTTTGTATTATCTTGGAAAAGTCAAGAAAAGAATGAATGACATTAGGAAAGAAGATTAAACTAGTTAAGGAAATGCATGAATTAAAGCTAGACATTGCCAATATCCTAAAAAGAGGTATTATTATGAAATGGACATTAGAAGACGATGAATTAATTATTGCAAAAGATGGAGAATATGCAGGAACTGTATTTTTACAAACTGAAAACTTTATCATTGGATGGCATTGTTTAGGCATAATTGCTAAAGAAAAGATGTCTAATAATGTAAAACTCTACATTGCAAGTTTAATAAACAAGGTTAAAGGAATATGGAAAGGTTATGATAGACCAAGTGTATCTATCGCAAAGCTAAAAACTTTAAAAATCTCTCTTTCGTTCAAGAATGATAAAATATGTTTTTCTTATATTGAAAAATATATCGAAGCGTTACAACTAGAACGTATTAGAGATCTTGAAGTATATCTAAAAACAATTTGCTTAAAAAAGGATGATGACAATAGAAAAAACTAATAATGACAAAGGATGGGAGACTATGCAACATTTGAATGTTGCATAGCTATTTAGCCATTAAGATTTGAGCTTTGAAAGAACTTTCCATCTTTACAGTAACCATCGCTTGAAGCAAAGGCGTTGTGTGCATGAATACTTTCGTAGTTTTCTGCTTCAACAACGCAATGAGGAAAATCTCCAAGACGTGGAAGCCTTATGCAAACATCACGCACCACATCTTCCACAAACTTTGGATTTTCATAAGAATATTCTGTTACATATTTTTCATCAGGTCTTTTAAGAAGTGAATATAACGGGCTAGACGCTGCTTCTTCCATCAACGTAATTAAATCCTCAAGCCAAAAGAAAGAACCTATTTCCATGTTGACCTTTACTCTTCCTCTTTGGTTATGCGCTCCATACTTACTAATTTCTTTAGAACAAGGACAAACAGTTTGTATTGGAGCTTCCGCTATAACACGAAAACATTTTTTTTCTTTTGTTGCAGAACCCGAAAAAGCACATTTATACATGATAAAACCTGCTTGTTTTGTAATAGGAGAAAGCTTTTTGATAAAGTATGGAAAACTAATTTTTCCATAGGAGCATTTTGCATCGAGGTGGCATCTCATATCATCTAACATATTCATAAATTCTTTCATAGAAACATTGCTAGAATATTTATTAAACACTTCAACAAAACGACTCATATGAGTTCCCTTAAAATGATGGGGTAAATTAACAAACAGAGAAACACTAGCCACAGTGTTTTGTAAGCCATTTTCCTTATCCATCACAGTAATGGGATAATGTAGCTTTTTTATGCCAACCTTTTTTAGTGCAATCTCCCTATCATCAAGGCTAGATTGCACATCTTTTAATATTTCTTCACTCATCACTCAATTCCATTTTGTCTTTTTGCTGCAAGTAATGTGTTTTTGATCAGCATTGCAATGGTCATAGGACCTACTCCTTTTGGAACAGGTGTAATATAGCTTGCAACTTCAGATGCACCTTCAAAATCAACATCTCCTACGAGCCTAAACCCAGATTTTTTGCTTGCATCATCTACACGGTTGACCCCAACATCAATGACTACAGCTCCCTCTTTTATCCCTTCTTTTTTTATAAAGGCTGGAGAACCAATGGCTGCAACCAAGATATCAGCTGTTTTAGTAACTTCCTCTAAGTTTTTCGTTCCACTATGACAAACAGTAACGGTTGCATTTACATCTTTTGAAAGCATTAAAAGAGAAAGTGGTTTTCCCACAATATTACTTCTTCCTACAATCACAACATTTGCACCCTTTGTTTTAATTCCTTCGTGTTGCAAAAGGTGAACTACTCCATAAGGTGTGCAAGGAATAAATGTTTCTTCTCCCAAAAACATACGCCCTATATTCTCTGGATGAAAACCATCAACGTCTTTCTTTGGATCTATCGTTGCAATTACCTTATCAGCATTAATTTGTTTTGGTAATGGCAATTGCACTAAAATTCCATTGATTGAAGGTTCTTCATTTAATTTTTTAATCAGTTTTAATAATTCTTCTTCTGTTGTGCTTTCAGGTAGCTTGTGCGTATCATCTTTCATCCCAGCTTCATGCAATGCCTTAGTTTTTCCAGTAACATAAGAAACAGATGCAGGATTTTCTCCAACTAGAATAACAGCAAGCGTTGGCGTAATTCCTTTTTCTTTTAAGGAAAGTACTTCTTTTGCTATATCACTTCTTACTTCATTTGCTATTGCAAAACCATCAATTATTTTTGCACTCATTTTTTCCTCCATATAAAAAGCCAATCCATACATAGTAACTATATGGCTATTGTTTAGATTATACATTATATATTAGTATGTGTATATTGCCTTACAAGTTTAAGGAGTCTAACAAAACCTTTATGAAAAAACTGTTTGTTGTTTTGCTATTTTTAAGTATTTTTTGTACATTGTTTGCTCAGGAAAGAGAAGAAGATGATGATTCCCCTTCAATTAATACTGTTCAAGTATATCAACCCATAAGAAAGGAAGATAAATATATAAAAATGGGAATTAGTTTGAATTCTCCACTATTCAATACGTCTAATAAACGTTTTGCAATACCAACTAAGATATACCCTGGTGGTAGCTTTTATTTTGGGTTTGCATACTTTTTAACAAATGGTTTTTCTTTAGGTTTGAGCTTGAGCTTTGATTTTTATCTAACACTTGGAACAAACTTATATTTTGCTGTTCCTTTTACCTTTGATATGATGTATACATTTGCTTTTGGTAAATGGAGGTTTCCCTTGGGAATGGGTATCGGTGGCGACTTTCAAACGTATAATTCAACGAAATATTTTAGCTTAATCTTTAGACCAGAAGCTGGGTTTTACTATCAATATTCTCCTGATTGGTCTTTTGGTGCTACTCTTTCGTGGCTTATAGTGCCTCAATGGTATAAGAATACTGATAATAATAGAACAGGCAATATATTAGGTATAAGCTTTGCAGCAAGATATCACTTTTAATAGAGGATAGTAATGAAAAACATTATATATAAATATTTTCTAATTTTAAGCGTGTTTTCTCTTTTTAACTTTGCTTGCAAGAATGAACCTATTTTTGCTGCAATAGAAGAAGAAGTAAAGCTAAAAAAACAATCAATTCAAGGCTTGGTTTTAGGCATTGTCAAGATAGGTAACACTGTATACTCTGCGAACCCCAAAAATGTTTTTAAGAAAAATGTAGGAGACACAGGAGAATGGGCTAGTATTTCATTGCCCGGTGGTATGTGTACGTCTATTGCAAGTGATGGCACAAAATTATATGCAACATTTTTAGATTATGGAGCATATGTTTATGATAATGGTGGCTGGCAAAAATTGAGTAGTCCTGAAGATGTGGTTCAAATAGTTTCTGGACAATCAATTATAGGCATTAATAGTAGCAATGAAGTTTTTAAGCTTACTGGAACTAATTTTACTAAAATGTTGAATGGTGGAAATGCAATTAAATTAGATGAGGGCTTAAAAGGTGGTGGAGGAGATTATTTTGCTGATAAATCTTCAGTTTATTCTTCTATCTCAGGCACTAAAGTTCCTCTGAGTGGCGTTCAAAACATAAAAGATGTCTGTGAAGGTAATGATCCAAACAAGATTTTTATTCTTACTTCTTCCACACTATTTCATTATGATGGTTCTTCTTTAACTTTAACAAGTGTAAAACATCAAGTTCTATCAGTTTGGTGTATGAATTATTCAAAAGAGAAATCTTTAGTTCTTGTTGGTGGCTCTCAAGGATATAAAGAAGTTAAAGTTGTGGGAACTTCTTTGACAGGAGCTGAAGTAATTTCTCCAGGTAGTGTTTCTTCAACAACACCTCCTTCGTGCTATAATCAATATAATAATAGTGTCGGAAAATGGCTTGTTCGTCCTATTGCATTGATTACTACTCCAAAAGGATATGTTATTTATGCAGGAGTCGGTGGTGGAGACCCAAAATATACGGGACTTTGGGGCTTTTATGATCCTGATCAGCATGAATGGAATAGGGAATAGTAATGCCTAATTCCTTATTTGATGATACAGTTCTCAATCCAAATTCTAAAATTGATAACTTTGAACAGGTATCATTCGCTTCAAAAAAAGAGCCTTTAGCTTATAGAATGAGACCTCAAACTCTTTCAGAATATGTTGGACAGGAAGATATTATAGGAGAAAATACTATTTTAAGACGAGCTATTGAGCGAGATTTAGTTTCTTCAATTATATTGTATGGTCCACCGGGTACAGGCAAAACAACATTAGCTTATTTAATCTCTACGCATACAAAGGCAAGTTTTACGACTTTGAATGCAGTGCTTTCAGGCGTGCAGCAAATTAGAGATGAAATTCAAAAAGCAATAAATATAAGACGACATCAAAATAAAAAAACTATTCTTTTTGTTGATGAAGTGCATAGATGGAATAAAGCACAACAAGATGCACTTTTGCCTCATGTTGAAAATGGAACTATTATTTTAATAGGAGCTACAACACAAAATCCTTTTTTTGAAGTAAATCAAGCTTTGTTGAGCCGAAGTCGTGTGTTTGAGTTAAAGCTATTGAGCAATAAAGATTTGGAAAGGATTCTTAATTCTGTCTTTAAGGATGAAAAGAGGGGTTATGGAAAATTTAATATTGTGTTGGAAGATGAAACAAAAGAAAAATTGATAGCATCGGCAGGAGGCGACGCTAGAGTGCTATTAAACACTCTTGAATTTTGCGTTGAAACATCTTCTTCATCTTGGCCTATGAAAGAAGGGGATGTTATAAAAGTCTCTCTTGAAGCATTAAAAGCAGCAATTCAAAAAAAACATATTTCGTATGATAAGAAAGACGACTATCACTATGACATAATTAGTGCATTTATAAAGTCTGTTCGTGGAGGCGATGCGAATGCAGCTCTTTATTATCTTGCTTTAATGTGTGAAGGTGGAGAAGACCCTCATTTTATTTTTAGACGGCTTTTAATTCTTTCGGCAGAAGATATAGGCTTAGCCTCTCCTGAAGCAATAACTATAGTAACAGCGGCAAAAGAAGCATTTGACATGGTAGGCTTTCCTGAAGGCTATTATTTTTTGTCCTTTGCAACTTTATACCTTGCTAATTGTGATAAATCGAACAGTGTGGGGGGCTTTTTTGAAGCTTTATCTTATGTGAAAGAGGTTAGACATGAAGTACCATCCCACTTAAAAGACTCCTCAAGAGATTCTATCCTTTCTCATGGAAAGGGATACCTATACCCACATGATTATGAAGGACATTGGGTTAGCCAGCAATACCTTCCTGATGAAGCTAAAGATAAGGTTTTCTATCACCCATCTAGCGAAGGCAAAGAAAAAGAAATAAAGATGAGATTGCAGGAAAGAGAAAACAAAAAAGGCTAGAAGCTATCAAGAAAACATATCAGTAGATTATTTTCTTTGCATTCAGTCTTATATTGTATTTGCAACTAATAGAATACACTGATTAAATAGGGATTCCGCATTATAAATATTCTTAAAAGGAGTACTATTTACACTGAAGAAAAATCAAATGAAATAACAGAAAAGAAAGCAGATTATATCATTTCACTAAAAGGCAATCAAAAAACAATTCAAAATGAAGTAAAAGAAGTTTTTGAGCATACATACAAAACACGCATGTATCGCTATGCAATGCTGTACAGCACACACCCTCGTTGCTGTACAGCATTGCATAGC
>CAJPOH010000067.1 GCA_905372205.1 uncultured Treponema sp. | reverse complement strand
ACATGCTCAGAAGTTTGTGTTTTAGAAATATTTATATAAGAGCCATCAACAGGTGAACCATTTACACCATCAGAAAGTATAAAAGTTAACTCTACCTCATCAGATTCTGGAGTTTTTGCCTCTTCTTCTTTTATATGTCGCTTTACAAAAATTGAATAGCTTTCTAAAAGTGTTTCATCCTTATAAAGACTCACTAAAATCTTATTATTTCCTTCTTTTAAGTCAATATTATAAACACCTTCTACCCCATTGACATCAGAAGCTTCTAGCTTTACTTTTATTGTTATTTCTGAAGTTGCCAAAACTTCTAGTTTTAACTTTGAATTTTCATTATCTCTAGGCGGAATTGTTATAGAATTCGATGTGGACAAAAGATGAATTAAATCTTTTTCATCAGCTTCTAGTTTTATTAAGCCAGTACTTGTTGGTAATGTTTTTATTAAAAACATTGTGTAATGTTTGCTTCTTCCTTTTCCTTTGCCACGCACTTGAAGCCTAACAGCATTTTTTTTCATTTTTAAGTCAAGATTATAAAAACCATCTTTAGCTTTTACTTCTTCTCCATTAAACTCAAAGATAATATTTACATCAGGACTTTTTGTTAGCACTTTAACTTTAAGTGTGGTAGTTTCATTTGGAAACTTCACAACATCTGTTCTTAGCTCTCCTGTGTTTTCATCACAATATTCATCATTTTCAATCTTAAATGATTTTAAGCCTAAGTCTTGTTTTCGATATACTATTATGCGATGTAATAATTCTCCTTCCTCTTCAGACTTCACTAAAACATAAATATCGTTTGCTCCATAATTAAGAGATAATTTATATGAGTTTGTTCCGCTTGAATCTACACTTTCATTATCTTTTAGAACAGTAACAGTTGCATTTGAATTATGTGGCAAAACATATAAAGAAATTTCATTTTTATCTTGTTCAACATCTGAAAGCTTGCAAGCATATTTCTGATTAAATCTTGAAAGAATACTAGCATCATCAACTTTAATTTCTTTTAGTTTTGAGCCTTGCGTCTCAAGAACATTAGACTTAAGCTTAGATATTTTTATGTTATATTCTTTTTTTATAGATGGCTCTTCTTTTAATCTTACAGTAACTTTTATAACATTAGTTCCATCCACTAAATTACAAGTATAGCTAGGAACACTCCCTTGAGCTTTAACATCATCAAGTGTAACACTAACGTCCATAATTTCAGGATTTATTGGCTTTGCAACCAATTCAACAGAATATTTTTCAACCTTTCCAAATGCATCATCAAAGTCATAAAAGCTTTTGCCATTCATCTTTTTTAATATGGAATTACCATCACAACTTAGTTCTTTAAGTCCAACTTCTTTTGGAAGCCTTTCTTTTTGAGTATTTTGATTTTTACAATTGATAAGTAAAAAAATACTTAAAGCAAACAACAATAAAAGTTTTTTCATATTTCCTTCTTTAAAACAATTAACTTGGCTTAAAATATGCTTTAGAGGCAATAGCTTCTAAAGCATAAAATTATTGAGATTTTACTCCTTTGGCTAATCTAATTCCTAACATATCGTTACCAGGATAGGGGCGGTTATAGTTTCTTAAAGTTATCTCACAAGCTCTTTTGTTAAGATCCCAACATCCTCCTCTAACACTATGATACCATCCTATATCACTTCCTTTAGGGTCATAGCCAAAATCTTGTTCATCTTCGGTATAATAGTTTTCTGCATACAAATCCCAACACCATTCATAGACATTACCTGACATGTCATAAAGTCCATAAGCATTTGGTTTTTTCATCTTTACTTGATGAGATTTTCTTTTATTCTTGTCTTTATCATACCAGCCAACCTCATCTAAGTCATCACTTCCTGCATACTTATATTTTTCTCCACCAAGTGCCGCCCACTCCCATTCAGCCTCTATAGGAAGTCTGAAGCCTTTCTTTTCCCAATCAGCATAAACAGGCTTTGGCATAAGCTCCCCCTTTTTGTTCTTAAAATGAGCGTCTTCTATCGTATACCATTTTGTAAATTCGCTGTTGGAATAATAGACATATTCAGTGTCAACTCCACCTTCAGTCAGTTTTGTAAGCTTATTACAGAAAGCTATAGCTTCATGCCAACTTACATTTTCAACAGGATGTAACCTTTCAACTTCGCCATTTAATGCTTCATCCGAAAAGTTTTTATTCTTACTTGGATTATTTCCCATTACAGCTTCATACAACTCTTGAGTTACTTCGGTTTCTGAAATCCAATAAGGAAAAAGAGTTACAATATGCGGTTTATTTTGATGTTCACTAGCTCCGCCTAGAATGATTTTTTCTGCATAAGGAATTTCAATCATATCAAAGCTTACTTCTTTTCCATCTTGTGTAATAATTTCTATTGTTTTTCGAGCTAATTCACTATCATTTGGTATATCTGGTATATTCATCTCTTGCGTTTTATTTTGCTGCTTGCAAGAAATAAAAAGCAAAATAAAAACACAGATAGTAATTTTTTTCATGTTAATTTGCCTTATTCTGTGCAATTCTAAAACCAAGATTAGGATGTGATCCTGTGGGTAGCAAACCTTGCCCTCTACACACTATGTATTGCCACATTTGAGTGTAAAACCAACTTGAAGGTCTTGTAGCTCTTTTACCTTTAGGAGAAGATTCTGGACCTTTGTAGTCTTTTTCTAAGGTTGCATTTTCTGTATATGCATCCATCCAATCCCAACACCATTCTGCAACATTTCCTGTCATGTCATATAAGCCATATCCATTAGGAAGCTTTTTTGCAACTTCATGAGTTTTTTGACCGGCGTTCCCTCCTGTTGAAGCTCCATTACTTCCAAACCATGCAACTTCGTCTAAGTTATCACTACCTGCAAAGCTATAACTTTCTCCTCCCATTGCAGCCCATTCCCATTCGGTGTCTGTAGGAAGCCTAAAGCCTTTTTTGCTCCAATCAGCAAAAGCATCTTTCTTAGCCTTTGCATCTTCTTTTGTATAGGTGTTAGTTTTTGCTTCATCAGAATAGTATAGGCAATGCTCAGAGCTTAGTAATTTAGTTGTTAGAATATTACAAAAAGCAATACAGTCAAACCATGTTACTTTTTCAACAGGTCTTTTTTCTTGAATCTCACCTTCTGCAGGAGCTCCTTGAAACTTACTAGGATTTTCTCCATATATAGCTTGGTACAACTCTTGGGTTACTTCTGTGCTACACATATAGAAGGAAGAAAGACTTGCAGTATGTTTTTTATTC
Source organism: uncultured Treponema sp. (assembly GCA_905372205.1). GTDB lineage: Bacteria > Spirochaetota > Spirochaetia > Treponematales > Treponemataceae > Treponema_B. The sequence continues at coordinate 2,665 of CAJPOH010000067.1, read as the reverse complement.
ATTTTGTTATCAATAATTTTCTTTTCATATTTATAGTCTCCACCAAGTGTTACGTTCTCTGCCTCAGGAATTTTTGCCATCTTAAAAATAATTTGTTTTCCATCTTTTTCGATAGTATAATATTTTAATGGGTTTTCTTGCATTTCAAAAGACACTTCTATATCTTTTGTTATAGCAACTTGTTTTTCTAAGACTAGTTTATCCTCATCATTATTTATTACATCTTCTCCAATTTTGAGAAACTTAGGTTTATAACCTTCGTCAGATGTGAGTCTGAAAGTAAGTTGAGTGTCTTTTATTATTTCTTTAAGTTCTTCAGCGTCTAATACATCCCCATTTTTTAGAACACCAAGTGTTCCGTGTTCTCCATTTTTAATAGTAATAGTAAAAACCGCTATCACCTCTCCTTGCACACTAAAGCTTTTTTTCACTTTCACACTAGCAGAAATCATCTGATTTTCAACTGTTTCGTATTTTTTCCCATCAATTATAAGATGTTTAACTTTGTGTTTTTCATTTGCTGTTAGCGTAAAAGTCAGTAGAGAATCTGCTTCTACAGCTTTTAAGTCTTCGCTTGTTAAAACCTTTTCACCTAGTTTAGCTGTGATGGCACCATTTTCTACATTTTCAATTGTTATTGCAAAACAAGTATTAACAGCTCCTTGCACACTAAAGCTCTTTTTCACTTTCACACTAGCAGAAATCATCTTATTTTCAATTGTTTCGTGTTTGGTTCCATCAATTATAAGATGTTTCACTTTGTGCTTTTCATTTGCTGTTAGTGTAAAAGTCAGTAGAGAGTCTTCTTCTACAGCTTTTAAGTCTTCGCTTGTTAAAACCTTTTCACCTAGCTTAGCTGTGATGACACCGTTTTCTACATTTTCAATTGTTATTGCAAACTTTTGCTTTGAAGAGTTTTCATCCTTATTTGTATGCTTACAAGCTAAGCACAATAAGAAAGCCAACAACACCACAATTTTTACTTTGAGATTTTTCATATTCACTCCTTAAAATATCTCGATTTTTGAAATTAACATCACCAAAACAAATTAAAGAGTTAAGAATATTTCACTTATGATATTAGCAAGATTTAAACTTATTAAGATGTTTCGGTAAGGTTTTAAGTAAAACTACTTCAAAAATGTTTTGTCATTTTTTCATTTCGCTACCCCCTCACCATCGTAATAAAGTTATATAAAAGATTGATGAATAATAGCACAACCACTAAAATCATCATAGGTCTAATTATTTTATTTCCATTTTTAATTGCAAGAGAAGAACCTATACAATTGCCAGTTATTCCGGCTATTGCCGCAGGAATAACAAGAGAATATATTATTTTCCCGCTTAAAATGCCTAGTATGAGTGAAGAATAATTAGAAAAAAGATTTAAGATTTTTGAATTCCCTGCTGCTGTTTTTGCATCATACTTCATCAAAGTGGTATAAGCAATTATAGCAAAAGTTCCTGTTCCAGGACCAAAAACACCATCATAAAAGCCTACACAAACACCTATAGCAATAGCAAAAATGATTTTTCTTCTTTTAGGAATAGTACCTGAAGAATCAACCTCTCCCAAATCTCTTTTTAATAAGACTAAAACACCAACTATAGGCAAAAGCACAAAAAGAATACTCTTTAATAAAATTGGATCAATACTTAAAACAAGACGAGTACCTAATTGAGAAGCACAAAAGGCAAAAATACCAGAAAAAGCTGCAACCTTTATTTTAACAACACCAGAGCGAAAAAAGTTAATTGCAGAAAAAGTAGTGCCACAGCCTGCTGCAAATTTATTGCATACAAAAGCAGTGTCTGCAGGTAAGCCTATAAAAAGATAAGCAGGCAGAGAAATAAGCCCCCCTCCGCCTGCTATAGAATCAAAAAGACCTGCAAAGAATACCGCAACACAAATGAACGCAATTGAGTAGATTGACATAAAAAGTCTTTTAAGCCCTATAAAATTGATCAAATGCTCTTTCTATGTATTCTTGGTCTAAGCTTCCCCCCAATTCTCTCACAGAGTGCATAGACAAAATAGGGTTTCCAATGTCAACACAACGAATATTCAAATTACCCATAGTGATAGGTCCAATAGTAGAACCGCCTCTCATATCTGAACGATTAACAAAAGTTTGGCAAGGAACGTCGGCACGCTTACACACTTCTTTGAAAACAGAAGCAGAAACCGCATCGCTCATATAAGACATAGACGCAGAAACCTTGATGACAGGCCCTTTATTCATTAAAGGGAAATTAGTAATATCATTTTTTTCTGTGTAATTAGGATGTAAAGCATGTGCTTGATCAGCTGAAATCATAAAAGATGAATGCAAAACACGTTGAAACACTTCAAAAAAAGGCTCATCAATCTTTTGTGTTTCCATTCCCGCTATTACAATTCTTTTGAGAGCATCAGACAAGAAAGGGCTTCCAGCTCCTGCTCGCGTTGAAGAACCAATTTCTTCGTTATCAAAAACACAAGCTACTTGTGTAAAATCTTCATTTCCACTAGAAATTAATGCCCTGACGGATGGGTGAGCCATTCCAAGATTATCAATCTTTGGTAATGAAAAAAACTCTTTGTTAGCTCCCACAAAAGCTCCTGGCATTCTATCATATAAATATGATAGAATGCCAGGAGCTTTTGTGGGAGCTAACAAAG
>CAJPOH010000066.1 GCA_905372205.1 uncultured Treponema sp. | reverse complement strand
AATTTATATTTTATAAATTAATGATTTTTCTAACAATGCATCAATAATGAGTTTAACAATGTGTTCAGGTTGCAAATTACCTGTATCAATTAAAAGATCAACAAAAGAGTAGTCGTTATTATCAATCGAATATAATTCTTTATATCTTTTTGTGTCTTCACTATCTCGAGTTTCTGTGAATGCTTTCAATACTTCAAAGTTACCACCTTCACGTTTATGAACTCTTTCTGCTCTCACATCACTAGAAGCATAAAGGTAAACTTTTAAATCTGCATTTTTTAGTAGCCATATAGCAAGCCTAGAAGCTAGAATACAAGAAGACTTATTTGCAAGCTCCACCTGCCTAGTATCCACAGTTTTATCAAACGAAAAATCTGTTCTAGCTTTTTCCATAATTTCCTTCACACTCAAGCCCAATTCTGCACCCAAATTCTTAAAAGTATAGTTTACACAAGGAATAGATAGTTTAGAAGCAAGGAAAGATGAAACAGTTGTGTTGCCACAACCAGACTTACCAGATATTGCAACTCGCAACTCTTTTCCTTTAGGAATCGCATATTGTTCACTCATAACCTACTCCACATTTTTAGCTTGTTCTCTAATATTTTCTATACAAGATTTTATCATAATGACAGAAGGCGTAATTTCATTCAATTGATTTTTCGCCCCAATTGTGTTTGTTTCTCTCATAATTTCTTGCGATATAAAATCTAATCTTTTTCCAACAGCTCCATCTTTTTTCAACTCAGCTCTCAATAACTCAAGATGACTTTTCAATCTTACTACTTCTTCATTTATTGTGAAACGCACAAGAAGAGCTGCAATTTCTTGCATAACTCTCTCTTCATTATAATCATCACCAACAACTTCTAAAAATCGAGCTTTAACAGTTTCCTTAAAATATTCGTCCATTTTATATGAAAACTGTTCTATCTTTTTTAATTCTTCTTCTATTAAAAAAGTTTGATTTTCTATATCTCTCAGTAAAGCCTCCCCTTCCGTAGACCGCACTTGATCATAAAAATAAAAACATCTATTTAGCATAGCAGTAAGTCTTCTTTCCCATGCTTCTCTATCAGTTTTTATTTCATATTTTAGGATACCAGATTGTTTTAGAAGAAGCTCAATATTTGCAGTGAAAGGAATATCTAATTCACTAGCAATTTCTCTAAGTTCTTTGATGTATGAAGAAGCAATTTCTCTATTTATACTAATCTGAGCCTCTTGCGAAGAATGAAAGGCTTTAATAGAAACCCCCATTTTTGCTCGCACCTTCTTTTTTGCTATGAAAGAATGAATAAAAGGTTCGAAACTAGACAAAAAATTTGGAAGTGAAACATCTAGTTCTAAATACTTAGAATTATAACTTTTTATTTCTACACTAACAAAACTATTTTCTATTGTATCTTCTACCAAAGCATAGCCCGTCATGCTTTTCATATTTACTTATCTCCTTTAGGAAAAAGCTAATTAAGGAAACACTTAGAATTAATGGTAGACAATAATAAAGATTAGTGTCCTAAGCACAGCATTTAATAATGCGATTCCTTAATGCCTTACCAATGTCTTGCCTAAAGAGTTTTCCAATTGTGATAACACCTTTTTAGCAAGTTGCCAATTGTCTCCAGCTCCAATCGTAACAAAAAGATCACCTTCTTTCAATGTTTGTAGCACAAAATCACTTGCATCTAGCACTTCAGAAAAGAAATGCACTCCTCTTTTAACCTTCTTAGTTTTCTCAAATAAAGTTTCTCCTGTTACTCCCCCATTATAAACCTCTCTAGCAGAAGCATATATTTTATGAAGAATAACAATATCAGCATCCATAAAACTATCAGCAAATTCATTCAAAAGAGAAGCTGTTCTCGAATAAGTATGTGGCATAAAATCTGCTATTATTCTTCTTGTTGGATAAAATTCTTTTAAACCCTTTAATAAAGCTTTTATTGCTGTAGGATGGTGAGCATAATCATCCAAAAAGATTATGTTGTTTACCTTTCCAATCAATTCAAAACGTCTTTTAGCTCCTGTATATTTTGAAATAGCACGCCTTATTAAGCCTAAGTCTTCAATAGTTATTTCTTTCTTTTCTCTTTGCAAAAGGCTCAAAGAGAGAGCAATGGCAGCTGTAGCATTGAGTGCATTATATTTTCCAGGAACAGGAAGTGAAAATTCACCCGCAAAACCAGCTAATGAAAAATATAATCTTTCATCTTTTATTCCAATTATCTTTAACTTATAATCTCCTATAGCATTTTCACCATACGCAATAAACATTAAATCTGGACGACTAGAAAAAGAAAGTGTTGCAACTTCCCTAGCTCCTTTATCATCTGCACAATAAAAAACCTTTCCCATCTCTGGCAATCTATCAATATAATTCAAAAAAGCTGTGAGAATAGATTCATAAGTTGGATAGCAATCTTGATGATCTTCTTCAACACTTGTAAGTATTATTTCTTTTGGATGAAAATTTAAAAAATGCCTATTATACTCACATGTTTCCGCTACAAAATATTTATCGCCTCCCAACATAATACAAGAGGAACCAAAACTTGCTATCGAACTTCCTGCTAAAGTGGAGACCGAAAGACCTAATTCTTTGAGAATTGTTCCTGCCATACCAGTTGTGGTAGTTTTTCCATGCACCCCACATACACCACAAGAATAACTATGAAGTGAGAATTCCCCAAGAGCTTGAGGATATGAAAGATGAGGGATATTTTTTTTTAATGTTTCCTTTAATTCCACATTTTCATCAAATGTATAGGCAGCCGAATGGATTACAAGATTTATATCATCTTTTATGTTTGCTTCATTAAAAAGAGTAACATCAATTGAAAGATTTCTAAGGATTTCGTCTGTATAAAATACATCTTTAACATCACTGCCTGTTATGATAGCCCCCCTACTACAAAGAAGTTGTGCAAGTGCTGTCATTCCTGTACCTTTTATTCCAACCATATGGATTCTAAATCCATTAAGATCATTAGGCAATACTTCCATAGTTTTTCCTATAGCAACCACAGATCCTTTTACTGTGGCAAATTATAAAATCCTTACAAGCAATGGCAATATGTATGAAACCTCGTAGAATTAATTTGCTACTCACAATTAATCTACGAAATCCCTTAAATCTACTAGAGAATTTTCCCCATTGATGTCTCCTGAAAATATGTACTAATAACTTTTAGTATGTAGATTTCAGTATAAGCCTTGAAAGCCTTCTTATCTTTTATTTTTGATAGACTATTAGTATGGACAACCGTTTCTGCAAGTTGTTCCACTCTCCGCTTATCTACAGAAGAAACAGGTAATGTTCTTTGAATGCCACGAATATAATCTCTAATGAATGAATTAACATCTTCTGTTAGATTATTTCTCAATTTTTCATTTAGATTGGTATTCCAGAGGTCTAAATAATATTGAAGGGCTTCTTCCATAGAAAGACCTTGTGGCAACATTTCTTTAGATAAAGAAGCTACAACATCCTTGTATGTTTTCTTGGGTTTTAATACTTTCTTTGTAGTCTTTCTATCTTGTTCTTCTTTTTTATTTTCAGTTTTTGGTTCTTTTTTGCGTCCAACAAAGAAAGCTATTATAGAAGAAATCACAGGCAAAGTGTAATAAAAAGGAAGAAGTATCTTTGCATCGTTTAATAACTCAATTCTATTGAGCATTAAAATATCACTGTATGAAGCTTGCTTTCCATCAGGATACAACCTAGCAATTTCTCCTGCTTGTATATCATTAATTTTCTTATCTAACACCAACGCAGACATAAAAGAAGCATTGAGAATTGCATAAAGGTTATTAGCTTCTGCTTCACACATTTCTTTAATAAATCTATTAAAAGCTTCATTATTTCTCATTGCAACATCTTGGCGAAAATTTCGTAAAAGTTGCACCCATTTAGCAACACAAGCATCTTTTACTTGAGACCTACATTCTGTTACCAATGAAATCAATAATGGAATAACTTTATCTGCATAGACATAAAAACGTTCTCCAGTAGAGTTTCTAAATGTTAAAATATCAGGCACAGAAAAATTTTCGCAAATAGATGTTTTGCTTTGTAAGTAGTTAGTGAGATCTTCTTGGTCATACTGCCCAAGAAGAGGAATACCGCGTGAGTCCACAAAGTCAGTAATATTTTTTATAGTGAAATAATAAGGTGGTCGTTGAAAAGCAAGGTTTAGGTTTTTTAATGCTGTTTGTTTTTGCATGTCTTTTTGATGAGCCCCACGATAGTAGTTGTTTAAAAAATCCACAACACTGACAGCGGCTAACAAAGATTCTTCTTCGGGTAATTTTTCATTTTTCTTTTCAATATCCTGCTTGATAAATGCACAAAGTTGCCCCCATAATAAGTAGCTATCTTCTGCACCTTTTATAGAACGAATAACTCCCATATCTCTTGATTGAAGCTTCATAACAAAAGAACGCACCGTTGAATCTTTTGAAGGATTTGCTATTAAAAGTCTTTTTTGAAGATAATCTCTAGTTTCATCTTTTCTAAAATACAACTGTATCTTTTTTATGCAAAGAAGGAAAATATTATCCGCTGTATACCTTGCAGGAAACAATATCGACTTAGCAGAACCAGAAAATACTAAAAGATATACAAAATCATTACCATCTTCTGGATTAAGATGCATAAATTCATCATCAAATGTTATTTTTCTAATAAGTTGTTTAGGAAACGAAGCAGGCAAATCTGAAGCCAAAGGAAATGGAACATCTTCACGCCTTTCAATATCTTGATATATCTTATCAATGCTTTCAATATAAAAATATGGCACAAAAATAAGAACATTTTTCTTGTTTACAGAAACAGAAAGAATACCTTCTTCCTCAAAAGTTTTTATAATTTCTAAGAGTTCTTCATTTGTTATTTCGATATATTGAACGAGATCTGGTCTCTGTTGCAAATAATGCTTAGCATAACGGCGAACATAGTCTGTCAACTCTTGCAATAAAACATTGCTATCATTCTTTTTAACGGAATAGGAACGAATTATTTGTAATAATGAAAGATGCGTCATCATATCCTAGTATTCTATACATAACACATTAAATATGCAATAGTGATTTTTCAAGGTGCGAAAATCCAGCTATCAATTCCAACGTCAGTAATTGCCTTTAAGAATATTAGATCATAATTTGCTCTAGGAAATAACTCAGGTATGTTGTTGGATAGTCTTTCTCTTGTAATTTTTATTGCATGTTCAGAACTATCAATTCCTATCCATTGCCTTTGCAAATTGTTTGCTGCTAGCAATGTAGTGCCAGAACCACAAAAAAAATCTAAAACAATGCTATCGCGGTTTGAAGAATTCTCAATCATATATTCAAGAAGTTTTAAGTTTTTTTCTGTAGGATACAGTGGGTATTGGCTATCTTTATATTCCCAAATGTCCTGAACTTTCTTTCCTTTTTTCTCATCTGCATAAATAATACGTCTAGGCACTCCGTTATTAGACCATTCAATCATTCCTTCTTTATCTAATTTTTCTAACACACTAGGAGAACACCGCCAGTGTCTTCCGGTAGGAGGCTTAATTCCATTAAAAGCTTCTGAAGTTGTTCCATTTTTTGTCTCTCCCGGTGCATGAAGAGGAATTGTTGTATACATTCTTCCAGTGCTATCAATTTTTTTATACAATCTTTTAATATCTTCTTCTGAAAAAGGAGCATTTACATCATTCCATATATTTTTTTTTGTTTTTGTGTAGAATAAGATCAAGTCTTTAATATTTCCATAAGAAGTTTTTGCAAAATTTTTTGGATTACACTTTATTCTAGCAATATCATTTCTAAAATTTTCTATTCCAAAAATCTCATCCATTACTATTTTAATGTAATGCCCTATTTTATAATCAAGGTGAACATATATAGAGCCTTTTTCAGAAAGTAGCTCATAAGCCAAAATTAGACGTTCTCTTAAAAATT
>CAJPOH010000065.1 GCA_905372205.1 uncultured Treponema sp. | reverse complement strand
ATTCAATTCATAATTGGTAATGGGTAATTTTGTAACTAAAGCGATTTACATGCAATACGTAGTAATTGTCTATTACACATTACCCATTATTGCACTACACATTATCTTTTCATTACCGTGTATGGGATTACGAAGACACCTGTTTCTGATTTTTTTAGTTTGGAGACGGCAACCATACCGCGTGCCACACTTAAAACGAACTTGAGAGATATTATCTATCCTAGTGTTTGCGGGAAGGAGATAATTCACTCCATCAATCTGTACAGCGTGTCCGCTATAATGAAAGAATGCAATGCCTCCTTCTTTTTCACACTTTTTCTTAAAGTCAAAAAGAGCATCTTCCATACTTTCCCTGTTTGCATTTTCTACAAGAGTTACATTAAAACCAATGCTTTCAAGTGCACGCTTTAGATTTCTAGCTTCTGGCACCGGTTGAGGTAAATACTTTATTGGATAGTCATTGTTTGCAATTAAAAGAGCATTTTTTACTTCTTGAGAGAAGACAAGAGTAGGAAGTAAAAAAGTGCATATTATTAATAGAAAGAAAAAACTAAACACAAATCTTTTTTTCATAAATTATCCTTAAAATCTTAACCTTAAAAAAGAATGAACTAATCCCGGACATCTATCCGCCTCAGTCCCCATCTCTATGGCAACACTGTATAGGAAATCTTAAACACACCGGTCGTGAAATTCTCATTTTTTTTCACGCCTTCAATGCCTCGTGTAGTATTGGTAATTAATCCAGGATAGTACTGCTCCTCTTTTGTTTCGGCTGGAAGCCCTTCTTTAGAAGTTGCTGCATATATTAATAGATGTTCCGCACCAAAAACACCGTCAACCACTTGATAGTCAATAGTGTTATCATCAGGAAAAGTCCGCACTATGTTTGCTTTAATAAAATTATCCTTTATAGGAAGCCAAAAAGTAGAGCCCTTTGCATCAATCCCCATAATTTTTATATATGCATCTTTGTTTGTGCTAACCAAGAAATTAACAGTGTCACCAGGGTGCAAGGTATCTACAAGGTTGTTCTTTTTATCAAGCATAAAAGCTGTAATTTGCACTGCTTGAGGCATCTCTTGCACTATTTTTTCTTTAATACCCGTCTCTTTTTGTCGCTCTTGTCTTTCATTTTTTGTTTGTGAAACATTCGAAAACGAGGTCTCTTTATCCTCACTTTGCTTTGAACTATTAGTTTTTTTTTCAAGACTTACTGCAGTTTCGCAATCTTGTTCTATATTCTTAACTTGCTCAATGTTTTCAGGGAAAAGAGTGAGTTCACGATCTTCAAGCTCCGAAGATTGAATTATCGCAGTTTCTGCTGCAAAAATCTCAGTTGTATCGCCTTCAGAAATTTCAAGATATAGTGTGAGGCTAACCACTCCTTTTGCTTTGTTTTCTATATATTTACCAGAAATTATATACTTTTTCTTAAGAGCCGACTGAGGCTTTTTCTGTCCATCAACCATTCCGCGCGTTTTTACTTCTGCTTTAACAGCCTTTAATGTGTCGCGAATAACATTAATTCGCCTCATCTTAACAGCTGCCTTTGTAATCTCATCCTTCATCCAGCCAGCTACACTGCCATGTGTTTCTGTTTCTCCAAAATGAATTGAACCTATTACAACCTCCGCCTTTGGAATGCCATTTCGTGCAAGTTTTTCATTGAAACTACGCATAACATCCTCAATAGACTTTTCAGCAAACAAACTACTTACTGCCATGCTTAGTAGTAGAACAACAAAGATTTTTTTCATAAATTTAATCTCCTTATAATTTTTATTTATTTTACCTCTCCTGTTGCATTCATCCTAGTTAAAATGGATGCACCATAAAACACAAACTCTCCCTCTTGAATGGCTGAAGAAAAAGAAGCTACAAAGCCATAGTCAACGCATGGGACAAATGACCTTAAAAGTTGTTTGCCGATGTTTTTATATTCAAGCCTCCAAAGCTCGCTACCGCTTGCAAGATCAAAACTTGCAATAAATGGAACTCCACCAAGCCCCGAACTTTCTTTTGCTTTACAAACGCCACCCGCAACAAGTGCTTTGCTCATCTCGTCAAGATACATACTAGTAATATAAGAAAATGGTGCACTTCCTTGATAGAAAACTTTTACTGTTCTGTCTTTTTCAATTTTTAGGACGACTGCTACAGTCTTTTCATCAATTGTGCTTTCCCCTCCTATGTAAATTGCACCCGATGCACCTCTAGTAGCCGAAGAGATAGAAGCGATCTTGTCATCTAGCTTGATTTCTTCTGTCTTTCCATTCTCTTTTATTGCAAAGAGTTTGGAAGGGGCAACCTCCCCATCCTCATTGGCTAAGTTACAGAATAAATAAAGAGTTTTTGAAATCTCTTCGTATAGCGAACAAACGGCATACTCATGTTTTGCTATTGTTTCAGGAAGGGAAGCAACTATCTTTTTATCACCAGCAATAGCATTTTTTACAATGGTGATTTTTGAAAGACTAAATTCTCCTTCATTATCAAAGCCCGCTATTACAATTCCACCATCAACAACCGCTAAGTTGATTAATTCTTGCAAAGAGTCATAGTTTTTGTTACTTAGCAATGAGCCATCGCTTGAATAAAGCCAGAGCGAACCTACATTCCTATCTGCGATTACACTCTGCCCGCAGGCGAGAAGGCTTCCATTTTCTAATAACACAGCATCGGATGCCTCGCCATCAATGCTAGATTTTTCAGTTTCCCATTTAAGATAACCTAAACTATCCATACAACGAATATATGGACAGTAATAAGCATTACCATCTGAATCAATCAATCTTTTTTTGCCTACAGCATAAAAAAGACCATCTTTCGAGAGCACTTTCTCAATAGCAAGAGAGGAATCATCTATTTTCCAAAGTGGCTCGTTTACTTTAAGTATAGGACGCTCGTCAATTTTGATTACTTCTTTACCAGTGAATTCGAACACATAAACGTAGCCATGCTTCAACGTCGTATTTTCTAAAAGAGAATAGTGTTTATCTTTTTGAAAGGCGAAGACCCTTCCTTTTTTCATATCTTCTTCTGTTGCTATTTCATAAACAGCCACCTTTGAAGGAGCTATGTTATATTCACGCTGTGCTGTATACGTGTTAATCCTTCCATTTAAGCAAGCTGAAAGTAGACCATATGCCCCATCAGTGAGTTCAATGCTTTGTTTTGACGTATTTTTTACAACAATGTATGCTTCTCTCATACTGTTATCAGTTGGAGGCTCTATTACAACTGTCGCTTGATTATTTGTAACTTGCACCTTTTCTTTATGCAAATAAAAAACATCGTTTGAAAGTGGAATTGTGTAATTGACAAACCAATCATCATATAACGCACCTTCCATTAATGGAAAAGAGTTTTTGATAGTACCATCTGTTTTGATTGTCTTTCCATCTATTTCAACTGTAAAGGGTGAGTTATTTACAATCGTGGCTTGAAATGTGTTGTCTATAACTTTTGCTGGATTCTCTTTTAAGGCATCTTCTACAACAGGCATTGTCTTACAAGCAAAAATAGTTATTAAGGCTACAAAAACAATACTTAGAACTCCAAAATTTTTCATCAATCTTCCATAATAAGCTCTATTCTTGCATCTTCAACAAGGCTCTTCTGCCCCACTTCTCTAATGTCGTACTTATAGTTGTCATTAATCTTAGTAACAGTAATGTTATATTCATATCCTGCTTTAAATGAATAAGGATTTATAGACATCTTTGTGAAATTATCAAATTCAAAAAAAAGTTCACTGTAAAGTTGCCCATTAATACTGTCACCTGAAGAAAGCTCATACACATCGGTATGTCCTGATGTTGTAACTCTTAACCCTTTTTGGTTTTTCAAAATTGTCTTAGCAAGACAGAATTCAAAAGATGAAAGAGTCTTGTTTTCAATATTTATAAAAGCAACATCATAAGGCACAACATAATTTGAAGGAGTCCTAAATTTTATCATTTGAGTAGTCCCAGTCGATGGCTTTGGCGATACCATCATTCTGTCTTCTCTCGAAGAGCTGATAGTTGTTACTTCCATCATTCTAGGATGTACATAAGTAAAACTAGGGAACAGGTCATACGGCATTCCATCACCTCTTGGTAACAAGAAAACATGTTTGTTACTTACTCCAGGTGGTAATGTTGCAATAATCTCTCCTAGAGTGGGATTTTGCAATTTTACTTCTAATATAAATGTATCTGAAGTGTTTGTTAAATAAACACAGTGTTTTTGCTCTGTGTCAATCTCTTTAGGTATGTTAAAAAAAGTTTTAGATTTACTATCCATAAGATCATAGACAACCAACCTTGTGTAGACAACATCTTCTTCACTAATTATTCCTTTCTCTCTATATGATTTATAGGGGACAATTCTTACCAGTAATGCTCCATTTTTAGGTATGCTAGGTAGCTTACCAAGATTGAATGAGCGTTTCTTACCACTTTTTATACCACCAAGAACTATGTCTTTTTCCACTCTGCCTGCAAACACAACAACATCTTGAGCCGTAGCATTATAGATTGAAAGAGAGCCTTCTTCACTTTTAAAGTTCAACTTGTTTCCTTTCCCCTTCGCATTGGCAGTTAATGCTAAACTTACAAATAGGATTAAAAAGATAATTAGTTTTTTCATCACAACTCCTTTATTAACAGTAAAGCTTTTTAGGTTTTATATGTATGGATGGGTTTTAAGTTCAAGACTTAAAAGAATAAGTCTTGAACTCGAACATTCTTAATTCTAATATTCTTCCATAAAGAGCTCAATTCTTGAATTTGCATCGTCAAGAATAGACTTCTTACCTATTTCGGTTAGGTTATACTGGTAGCTACCATTTAACTCTGTAACAATTGCTCTATATTTATATCCTGGTTTAAATTTATGGGGACTAATAGTTATTATTTGACCATTATTAAATTCAAATTGAAGTGCAGTATAAGTTTGCCCACCATCTCCATCGGTAGATTCAATGTTATACACATCAGTACGTCCTTTTTCTGTACCAAACCATCCTTTTTCGTTTGCTAAAGGATCTCCTGCATTACGGAATTCTATATATGACTTTGTATCGTTTTGAAGACTTATAAAAGCAGAACTATAACCTTGAATAGGCTTTGAAGGACCACCAAATTCCAATCTAGAAACATCAGTTCCTCCAAATGGTTTTGGTATTGCCCTATCTCTATCTTCAGGACCTGCACTCATAGGAGACAACTCTCCAGTTTTTGGGTTTGCATAGACATATATGGGGTAAAATTCATAAGGAAACCTATCTTTACGAGGGGAAAGAAACACAGGCACATTATTCTGTCCAGGAGCTAATGTTGCAACTACAGGTCCTTGAGAATAATTACCCAAACGAAGTTTTAATACAAAACCCTTAGATTTATTGCTAACATAAATGCATGTTTTTTGCTCGGCATCTACGCCTGAATAAATATCAATGAACGATCTATCGCTCTTATCTTTTAAATTATAAACTACAAGACTTGTATAAATAACATCATTTTCTGTAATAACCATATTTTTTTCTTGATATCTTTCTACAGTTGCAGCACGTATTAAAAGAGAGCCTTTTTCGGGAATGCCTCGGATTTTCCCCAGATCGAATTCTCTAGCCCCTCCTGCACGCACACCCCCGAGCATTTTATTTCTTGACACTGCCCCCACAAAGATTATCACGTCTTTAGACGTGCTATTTTGAACAGTTAGAGACCCCGGCTCACTATTAAAATCCACCTCATCCTCTCTTAACATCACCCCAGAACCAGACCTTGCACTCCCATCAGTGCTTAAGCACCCTACCAACATGAATGCTAAAAATGAAAATAGCATTCCTGACATAATTCGTCCTTTCATAAAGAATCCTCCATGAATGTTATTACATCAAAAAAATGATGTTAAACCATAATTTACAACAATATTTTATTTATTTCAAGATAATAACATCAAGATATTATTATAATTTT
>CAJPOH010000064.1 GCA_905372205.1 uncultured Treponema sp. | reverse complement strand
CACTAAAGACTTGTTATGATAGACTTACATACACACTCTACCATCTCTGATGGAACTTATACACCTACTCAGTTAATCAATAAAGCAGTAGGTTTAGGATTAAACGCTATAGCTCTTACTGATCATGATACATTAGGCGGTATTAATGAAGCAAGAGAGGTTGCAAAAAATAGAATAATTTTTATTTCAGGTGTTGAAATAAGTATTGAATGGAATAAAGGGGATTGCCATTTATTAGGTTTAGGAGTAGAAGATGATTCGATAAGGCTTAATAGTCTTCTTTGCACACTGAAAAATGAAAGAGAAGAGCGAGGACAGTTAATAGCAAAAAAATTAAAAGCTTCAGGCTTTGATATTGAATATGAAAAGATTGAAAAATTGGCTAGCGGGACAGTTGGTCGCCCACATTTTGCGTCTTATATGTGTGAAAAGAAAATGGTCAAAAGTGTTCAAGAAGCCTTTGATAAATATCTTGCTATAGGTCGCCCTTTTTATGTGCCAAAAAAGAATGCAGACTTAAAAGAAGCTATCTTTGCAATAAAAGATGCAAAAGGTATATCTGTTTTAGCTCATCCTATGTCTTTATATCGTTCGTGGAAATATCTTCCTTCGATAATACATGAGTTTAAGGAATTAGGTCTTATAGGCTTGGAAGCATGGCATCCTGGTGCTAGATATGGGGATTGCAAAAGATTGGAAAGTCTTGCAAAAAAAGAAGGTCTTATTGTTACTGCAAGTAGTGATTTTCATGGAGAGCGAAGAAAAGACCGATATTTAGGACATACTTGCAATAATATAGTGATAGAAGATTTTTATCTTGATTCTTTAATTAGTGCAGGTTTAAAGATTGAAAAGACTTAAATCTTGCAATAAAATCTAAGAGAATTAGTGAATCATATGATGAAATATAGACATTTATTTATGTTACTTTTATTTTTTCTTACATCAAATGCGTCGTGCGAATATTATTCGGGAAGCACTGATGATAGTGCTAGGATTATGAGAGTGCCTGTTTGGGCATTTTTGGAAGGACAGCCCGGAACGATGGATGGCGATGATAGTTCTACCTTTATTCCACCAAAAATGGCTTTACAAGAAGTTTCTAGTTTTTTGCTTACGGGGATGAGCTATGGTTGGGAGTTTTCATACACCCCCAGTGATGCAAGACGTGGCGTGAAAGAAGTCTTTGAAATGAAGCCAATCGGAGAAGAAAAAATAAAAAAAGAAGAGATAAGTATAAAAGAGGTGAGAGTTAAGTATCCATATATTTATTGCTGGGCAGAGTATAATCTTTCAAATGATGAAATTGCACGTCATAAAAGCTGGCAAGATCTAAAATATAAGTCTATAAAAGGGAGAGGAGAGGGACTTCGTAAAAACGAAACAGAAGGAGTTAAAAAAGCCTATATAGATGCTATAAAAAAGGCGATTCATAGCTATGCTAGAAAAATTGAAAAAAATAGACCAAAAGAAATAATAGGCGAAGTGCTTATAAAAAGCTCGCCACGTTTATTCTGCACATCAGGGCTTTTTAAGGCAGAGATTGAATTATATATCAACATCAAAGAAATAGTACCATATACAGCTTTTTAAGCGAAGATTCTCGTGTGAGTTTTAAGGAGTCTCTTAGATTAATTGTGCCTCACAAAGCTATTTTGAGATGGTTAAATTAATTAGTACATATTTTACTAAACCCACTGAGCTTCATCGCCTATAAGAATTTCAAGCTCTCCTTTTCCTTGTGCCTCTCTTATTTTTTGCATAAATGTGTTTGTAGCTTCTTTAACATCCTTTTTCAAAAAGAATTCTTGCATCTTTTCTTCTTCCTCAATTCTCTTTCCCCTACCAGCAGAAAGATTTGATAAGATTTTATTTCTAAAGGCATCATTTTTTCCATGAATGAGCTTAGTAAGAAGGTCATCATCAAAGCCAAACAAAAATTTTTGCAATTGAAAATCAGGGACACTTATAATATCATCAAGCGTAAAAATATTTTCTTTTAATGTTTTTGCAAGGAATGCATCATTTTCTGCAATAGAATCAATAATTTCTTCTCCTGCCTTATAATCAAGATTTCTCAAGATGCTTAATAAAGAACTTTTTCCGTCAATAGATGTCGTTGCAATCTTAATCTTACTCATTTTCTTATGCATAGCTTGTCCAACTTCAAAAAGGACGTCAGAACTCACATTTTTCATGCCTAACATAGCTTTGATGATCTCATTTTTATCTTGAACACTACTAATATATTTTGCAACCTGTTTTGCAGGCAACCTAGACAAAATTAGAGCTTTAGTGGCAGTCATTTCTCCTTCTAGTAATAGGCTAAGAGTTTCATTATCGATGTCTTTAAGATAATCAAAATTTACTTTCTTTTCTTCTGGAATGCTACTTTCTATAATTTTGTCTGCTCTTTCCTTACCAAAAGCTTTTTCTAGCATGTCTCTTGCAGTGTTTATTCCACCAAAACCTAGTTTTGCTTTGTCATAAAGACCAGAAAACTCTTTTAATATTTCTTCTGCTTCATCTTTGCCAATTGTTTGAATGGTTACAAGTTCTTTAACTATCTTATCCACTTGCTCATTAGACAGACTTTTAATAACACGGCTTGCTTGGTTTGCACCGATAATAAATAAAAACTTTGCGACTTTTCTATATGGATTATCTTTTTCTTTTTCTACAGGAACTTTGATAAGTCCTTTTTCTTTCATTATTTCATCAATGTTAGCCATAAAACCACCTCAATACATATTATCGTAATAAATTTGAGTTTTATAAAAAAGTAAAGATAGGGGGCTGTATTTACTAAGATTGTCATTACTTTGATTTGTTTTCAATTGTAGAAGTTTGAGAAGACTCATTATTAATTCCCTATTCACAATTAATCAGGGTCTATTAAAAAAATATGGTTGAAAATCAAAGATAAAATATGTATAATTGAGGGCAGTTTTCAAAACACATACAAAGGAGTGGTTTTATGAAAAAGTCTTATTTTATTCTTCTTTTGCTGGTTGCAGGCTTGTTTTTACATGCTCAAGAGACTAAAGAAGCTGAAATGTATTATGTTAATGTGCCAATAGTTAAGGCTTATCAACATAATGATGGTTATTACGTAATTTATAGGAGAGCTAATCTCCAAACAGGTGAAGTTTTTGTGCCTCATAAATGGTTTAGTCCACAAGACGGACGAGGTGAAATTAGAAAGATTAATACTAGAATTTCTCCATATATGTCTGTGTTCACAAAGAATGGAAAATTTGAGTTTGTTAAAGTATGTTTACCTGTTGATAATCCACGCCATCCTGTTTGGGGCTTTTTACCAAATCCTTCAGAGTACGATGGAAAGTTTTCAAACGAGACAATAGAACTCCAATTCTAATTTGTTAAAGCTAACCTTCAGTTTTTTAAGGTTAGCTTTTTTTCATCACAAGCATCAGTTATCAAGTTCCCTTTTCTTTTATTTCTTCGTTTCTCATAAGGAGGCGTAGTGTATGCGTATTGTGCCAGAAGGTTTAATAGATTTTATAAATAGATATTCAAAAATTATTATTGTAGGACACAAAGAACCAGATGGAGATTGTGTAGGAAGTAGCTTGGCTCTTTCTCTATTCTTAAAGCGACTAGGAAAAAAAACTTTTCTTCTTTCTGCAGGACCATTCAAAAGAACAGAAATAATGCAATATGAATCTCTTTTTAATAAAACTTTGCCTAGTGAGTATAAAAAAGATTCGGGCGTAATTATTGTTGATTGCTCAAATATAGAAAGAACAGGTAGCGTAGAAGAAGAAATTAGAGACTTACCTATTGCAGTTATTGATCATCACGCTACAAATAATGAAAAAGCTTCCACTTTTTTTGTGGATGCATCATCTCCTGCTGCTTGCCTACTAGTGCAAGATGTAATTGAAAAAATGGAAGGTAATCTAACAAAAGAAGAGGCTTTTTTTCTTTTGTTTGGAATATGCACAGATACAGGTTTTTTTAGGCATCTTGATGAAAAAAGTAGTGATACTTTCTTGTATGTTTCACGTTTAGTTGCAACAGGGGTAAGTCCAAAGATAATCTTTGCACAAATGAATGGCAACAAGTCTTTTGCGTCTCGAATCCTAATTGGAAGAAGTCTTGAACGTCTTACTCTTCACTATGATGGCAGTTTAGCTGTTACTTACCAAACTTATGATGACTTTTTAGAGTTTGGGTTGGATGGAAGAGACTCAGACACATTGTATATGTTGCTTCAAGCAATAAAAGATGTTGAAGCAATAGTGGTAGTTAAGCAAGAAGATGAAAACCATTGTTCGATTGGGCTTAGATCTTTTGATAAGATTGACGTAAGCCTTGTTGCAATGCAATTTGAAGGTGGAGGGCATAAACAAGCCTCGGGTGCTTGCACTGAAGGAACGTACAAATCTCTTATTCCCAAAATAATAGAAGCTTTTAAGGCTCAAATGGATATTAAATCTTAAATCTTATTATCTATGACTTAAAAACCACTTTGCAAACTCTTGCAAACCTTCTTCTAAAGGCGTAAAAGGCTTCCACCCAATTTTATCATAAAGTTTTTTTGTGGAAGCACATGTTTTATATGAATCGCCTTTTTGCATTGCAATGAGTTGTTTTATAGCTTTCTTGCCTAGCTTATCTTCTAGGATTTCGATAAAATCAAGTAGTAGAACTGGATGTTCATTTCCAATATTAAACACATCAAAATAAGTATTTTGACTGGCACATTCAGGAGGAGTATCTTGATTTTTACCATCAGGAGCTAATGGAATAAGACGGATTATTGCTTCAATAACATCATCAATATATGTGAAATCTCTATATAATTTTCCATTGTTAAACACTTGAATAGGTTCATTTTTCATAATCTTATTTGCAAATTTATAATATGCCATGTCAGGCCTTCCATAAGGACCATAGACAGTGAAAAATCTTAGTGCAGTTGATGGAATTTGATATAAATGGCTATAACTATACGCTATAAGTTCATTTGATTTTTTTGTTGCAGCATATAGACTTAAAGGGGAATCACATATTAAGTCTTCAGTGTAAGGAGATGTAGGATTGTTTCCATACACCGAAGAGCTAGAAGCAAAAAGAAAATGAGGCACTTTGAATTTTCTACAAGCTTCCAATACAGTGAAAAAACCAATGAGGTTTGAATCTACATAGCTTTTAGGATTTTCTATGCTATATCTCACTCCAGCTTGTGCTGCAAGATGAATTACTGCATCGAGTTTATGATTAGTAAAGATAAAATCTATAATGTCTCTGTCTTCAAGCCTGCCCATAAAAAACTTAAAATTTCTATTTTTTGAAAGCAAACTCAAACGTTCTTGTTTCAGTGAAACAGGGTAATACTCATTAAGAGAATCCAGTCCTAAAACAGTGTTCCCTTCATCTAGCAATCTTTTTGAAAGAAAATAGCCTATAAAACCTGCAGCTCCAGTAACTAGAAATACCATACATCCCTCCCAGAAGTAATTCTTCTATTCTACCATAAAAAAAAGAGAGAAATCAATATTTTAGTTTAGGTTGATAAAAAATATAGGTAAGTTTTAGTCTTTGAATCAGATGCACCCCAAGCAAGGTAGCACTAAAACAAATACCCTCAGCCTTGCCACTCCCAAAGAATGGCAAGTTTCAGCTATGCAGAAAACTCAAGCTTTAATGATAAAGAGGGTTGTTTAAACGAAAGTATATTATTTGAGTTCTTCTCTATAGAAAGGCATACTCATGCATCTAGGCCCACCTCTTCCTCGAGAAAGTTCAGAATCTGGGATTTCAATCACTTTTAAACCTTTCTTGTTTAATATTTCATTTGTTACTTCGTTCCGTGAATAAACTATGATTTTACCCGGTGCTATGCAAAGAGTATTGGAACCATCGTTCCATTGTTCTCTTTCAGAAACAACGGGATCATCTCCGCCACATTTTATGAGTTCCACAGTCTTAGACGTAGAATATTTGCCTAAAATCTTTTCGAGTGTTGTATCAAAATGAGAAATCTTTATTTCTCCTTTTGCTTTTT
>CAJPOH010000063.1 GCA_905372205.1 uncultured Treponema sp. | reverse complement strand
TTTGCACATGCACTTGAAGCAGTTTTAGGTTTTAAAAATATAACGCATGGACAAGCTGTGGTTTGGGGAATACAAAAAGCATTGAAACTGGGCAAAATGCTAGGTAAGACAAATAAGAAATATGCAGATGAAGTTTTATCACTCACAGAAAAATTAAATTATCGTGAAAATGATATAAATAAAAAATTATCAGCTATACTGAAAAAAAATGATATCGCTACTGTTTTAGTAGAAAAAATGAAAATGGATAAGAAAAATAAAAATGCTAAAATAAGATTGGTTTTGCAAGAAGATTTAGGAAGATGTTTTTTAACTGAAGCAAGAGAGGAAGAAATTAAAGAGGTGCTTTTGTGATATACTTAGACTGGGCAGCAACGGCAAAGCCAAATAAGCAATTGATATCAGAAGCTTGTGAAGTCTCTTATCAATATTTTGGAAATCCTTCTTCTATTCATGCTGAAGGAAAAAAGGCAAGTGAAATAAAAGAAAAAATGAGAGAAAATATTGCCCTTCTATTAGGAGCTAATAGCAAAGATATTGTTTTTACGTCTGGAGGCACTGAAGGAAATCAAATTGTTATCACATCACTTTGTAATCATCCATTTAAGAATGAGATTTTAATAGCTGAAGGTGAACACGCTTCTTCTAGCCAAATGCTTAAACCCATGAGAGAATTGGGGTATAAAATAAACATTATACCTACAAATAAGGGCTTTATAACGCCTGAAGCAGTGCTGAAAAAAATTACTGAAAAAACAGCCTTAGTCTCTGTTATGCTTATAAATAATGAAACAGGTTTAATTCAACCAATAAAAGAAATTGCAATCGCAGTGAAAGAAGAGGGTAGGGAAGTTCATTTTCATAGTGATATGGTGCAAGCATTAGGAAAAATACCAATAAACTTAAATGATTTATTAGTTGATTCTGCAACCTTTTCAGCTCATAAAATAGGGGCTATGAGGGGAATAGGCATTTTGTTTCTTAGAAAAAAGATTACCCCTTTTTTAGTTGGTGGTGGGCAAGAAAATGGTTTTAGAGCTGGAACAGAAAACATAGCAGGAATAATTAGTCTTGAAAAATGCTTAAATGAATGCATTCATCTTATGCCTGAAAGATTAAAGAAAGCTAGAATGTTAAGCGATTTTCTAATTGAAGAATTAAAAAAAATAGATGGCATTGAGCTTTTACCAAATGAAAGAAATGAAAAAAAAATCGATTTTTCTCCTTACATTATAAGTTTTTATAATTATTATATTCGTGGAGAAGTATTAGTTAGAATGATGAATGATAAAGACATTGCCATTTCTTCTGGTTCTGCATGTTCTACAAATAGCAAAAATAAAAACATCTTTAGTTTTGTCTTGCCTAAATATCGAGATAATATTGCAAGAGTTTCAATTGGTTATGACTCAACAAAAGAAGAGCTAGGCCTCTTTATCTCTGTGTTAAAAGAAATTATTGGAGGGCTTCAATGGAAATAAAAGAAATATATACAGGTGAGTTATTTGTGAAAACTTGGCTTTTTATGAAAGATGAAAAATTAGTTATAGTTGATCCTGGTGGAGCTGATGAAGAATTACTAGATTACATAAATGAAAAGAATGCAAAAACTATTGAGATTATGTTAACCCACGGGCATTTTGACCATGTTGGTGGCGTGCCATATCTTTTTAAGTCTTACAATGTATCTAAGATATATATTCATAAAAATGACGGTTTTTACTTAGGGAAAGGAGCTAAAGAAAAGCATATTGAATGTTTTACTCCAATAAGGATGGATCGCTATATCAAAGCCTTGAAAGATGAATTTCCTGATGCTACAGATTATGTTTCAGAAGGTGATGAGATCAATGGTTTTAAGGTTTTGCATACGCCGGGACACACTGAAGGCTCTGTTTGTTACTATAACAAACAAGAAAATATTTTGTTTTCGGGAGACACGCTTTTTAGACGCTCAAGAGGAAGAACAGATTTGCTAGGTGGAAACGAAGAAGAGCTTATGAACTCATTAAAAAGATTTCTTACATTACCAAAAGAAACAGTTGTATATCCAGGACACGGAGCTAACACAACTATAGGCGAAGAAGTTGCTTGGATTGAAAAGATTTAAAATAGCACAACTTTTTATGCATTGCCTTAAAAACCTACTTGCTTGATTTGAGAGAAAAAATATATACTCACTTAATAGTTTTTAGGAGACGCTTTTATGAAAAAACTTATTACCTCTGCACTTCCTTATGTCAATAATGTTCCACACTTAGGGAATTTAATACAAGTGCTTTCGGCTGATGTTTTTGCAAGATATTCAAGACTTAAAGGTGATGATGTGCTATATATTTGTGGAACTGATGAATATGGCACTGCAACAGAAACAAAGGCCCAAGAGGCAGGAAAAACACCTAGAGAACTATGTGATTATTATCACAGCTTACATGCAAAAATTTATGAATGGTTTGGTATAGCCTTTGATTATTTTGGTAGAACTTCTATAAAAGAACATACGGAAGTAACTCAAGAAATATTTCGTGAATTATATAAAAATGGCTACATAAAAGAACATGAAAGTGAACAGTTTTTCTGCTCAAAATGCAATCGCTTTTTAGCTGATCGCTATGTAGTTGGAGGATGCCCTAATTGTGGTAATGAAGCAAAAGGAGACCAATGTGACTTTTGTGGAAAACTACTAGAACC
This sequence comes from uncultured Treponema sp., assembly GCA_905372205.1. Lineage (GTDB taxonomy): Bacteria > Spirochaetota > Spirochaetia > Treponematales > Treponemataceae > Treponema_B. The sequence goes on along the minus strand of CAJPOH010000063.1, from coordinate 3,348 downwards.
TACAGAGTTAAAAGATGCTACATGTTCTACCTGCCATACAAAACCAACCTTAAAAAAAACAAAACATCTTTACATAGATTTGCCTTCTATTTTGCCAAAATATAATGAATGGTTAGAAAAAACACTAAAAGCATCTTCGTGGTCAAATAATGCAATACAGGTTACAAAAGGATGGATTAAGGAGGGCTTGCAAGAGAGAGCTATAACGCGAGACTTAAAATGGGGTATTCCTGTTCCATTAGCTGGATATGAGCATAAAGTGTTTTATGTTTGGTTTGACGCTCCCATAGGATATATTTCGCTTACAAAACATTATACACAAGAAGTAGGCAGTAATTGGGCAACATGGTGGCTAGATAGTCCTGATGTTCGTCTCTTTCAATTTATTGGAAAAGACAACATTCCTTTTCATACTGTCATTTTTCCTTCTTCCTTAATTGGTACAGGTAGAGACTGGACAAAGCTATATAAAATGTCTAGCTCGGAATACTTAAACTATGAAGATGGAAAGTTTTCAAAATCTAAAGGTATAGGAGTTTTTGGAACAGATGCTATGGAAAGCGATATTCCTAGTGATGTCTGGCGTTTTTATATCTTTTATAATAGACCCGAAAAATCAGACTTTCAGTTTACATGGAAAGACTTTAGAGAAAGAGTGAATAGTGAATTGATTGGAAACCTTTGCAATTTAATTAATAGAACTACAACTTTTGTGCAAAAATACTATGAGGGCAACATTCCTAAAACTTATGATTTACAAGGAGATGAAAAAAATGCAATTATTGCCATAAGAAAAGCAGTAGATGAAACAAAAAAAAGAATAGAAAACTTTCAAGAAAATGGGCAATTAAAAGATGCTTTTCACGAAGTTTTTTCTCTTTCTGATATTGGAAACAAAGCTTTTCAAGCTGGAGAACCTTGGAAGAATATTAAGGAAAATCCTGAATATGCTTCTAGTCTAATAAGAGAACTTTGTTATCTTATTAAAGATCTTTTAATTTTTGTCCATCCATTTATTCCTTCTTATGCAAGTGAGGTGGCTACTTTCTTTGGTCTAGTAATAGATTCAGGGGATGTGTTTAATGGAAAGTGTCATAAAAAGATTAAAAATGAAGCTTCACTTAATTGGGAAGATATTGGAAAAAGGGAAGGTTTAACTAAAATTGAAGGAGCAAAGATAATACTTAAAATGTTAGATGAAAAGAAAATAGAAGAATATCGTGAAAAGTTTTCAGGTAATGAAAATAAAGAAAAAACTACTGAAAAAGTAGAGAGTTCTAAAAGCACTAAAGAAGCAAAAAAAGCATCTCCAATAGATACTTTTATAGAAAAGATTGTGTTGAAGACTGCCAGAATTATGGAGGTTTCTCGCCATCCTGACGCAGATAAACTATATGTATTGAAAGTTGATGATGGGCGTATTAAAGATCGTATTATTGTTTCAGGGCTTGTAGGTTTTTTCACAGAAGAAGAACTTCTTAACAAGGATATTGTGATAGCTGATAACTTAAAACCTAGAAAGATGAGAGGAATTGATTCTAATGGAATGCTTTTAGCTGCTTCTTATGAAAAAGAAGATGGGGATGAGGTGTTGGAATTAGTATCAGCTCCTAATGCAAGTGTAGGAACGAGATTGACACTTAAGGGCTATGAGGAATCTTTCAATGATGATGCAAAGATGATTAGTGCTGACACATTCTTCTCGGTTCCGATTAAAGTTGTTTCTGGTATAGTACAAATAGAGGGAGTTCCTCTTTTAGTGGATGGAAAAGAGATTGAAGCAAAGATTGTACTTAATGGAGATGTTGGCTAGAAATCCACAATGAAGGAAATAATTACTCTTCTTCCAATTAAATTGTCAGTTTCAACTTGGATTCTTCTTGCTATATTATATATTTTTATGGCAAGAAGAATGAGAAACTTTTTTTGGCCATTCTTTTTATTTTCGAGTCTTTTTGGATATGATAGAAAATATAGCAGTCATAAAAGAAGTGGTAGGTGGATTCCTATCGATCCTGCATCAAATGATTTTTCTTCAGATGATAAAGATTTACAAGAGGGAGAGGAATAATTCGATGATTTCAAGAGTTTTAAGTGATGGATAAGTTGTTTTATTTGAGGTTTTGAGGCAATACTTCAATAAAAGATTTAATATCTTTATAGGATATGTTTTAAGGAGTGGAAAAGTGAAAGCACGTGATGACGAAGATAGTCTTTTGGGTAACAAAGAAAGTGACAAAGTGAAGGCTTTAGAGGCAGCAAGGTTACAAATTGAAAAACAATTTGGCAAAGGCTCACTCATGAAGCTAGGGGACAACCCAGCTGTTGGAAATGTTGAAGTAATTCCTTCTGGAAGTATTTTGTTGGATGAGGCATTAGGTGTTGGTGGATATCCAAAGGGACGCATTATAGAAATCTTTGGTCCTGAATCTTCAGGAAAGACAACACTTGCCTTGCATGCTGTAGCAGAATCGCAAAAGATGGGGGGTATTGCTGCTTTTATTGATGCAGAACATGCACTAGATCCTCAATATGCAAAAGCACTTGGTGTAAATATTGATGATCTTTGGGTTTCTCAGCCAGATGCAGGCGAGCAAGCTTTAGAAATAGCTGAAAGTTTAGTTAGGTCTGGTGCTGTAGACATTATTGTAATAGACTCTGTTGCTGCCTTAACTCCTCGAGCTGAAATTGATGGGCTTATGGGAGAATCTCACATGGGGCTTCAAGCTCGTCTTATGAGCCAAGCATTGAGAAAACTTACATCTATAATAAGTAAGTCAAATTGCATAATTATTTTTATCAATCAAATTAGAATGAAAATAGGTGTTATGTTTGGTAGCCCAGAAACCACAACTGGTGGCAATGCCTTAAAGTTTTATGCTTCCGTTAGGCTTGATGTGCGAAAAGTGGAAACATTAAGCAAGGGAGATGATGAAGCTTGGGGAAATAGGGTGAAAGTGAAAGTTGTTAAAAACAAGATGGCACCACCTTTTAGAAAAGCAGAGCTAGAGATTCTTTTTGGGAAAGGTATTTCTGCTTTTGGAAGCTTGCTAGATTGTGCCGTAAAATATGATGTTATAGAAAAAAGTGGCTCATGGTATGCTTTTGAAAGTGATAAAATTGGGCAAGGCAAAAACAATGCTGTGGAATTCTTAGAAAAAAACCTAGATATCACTGTGAATATTGAAAAGAAATTGAGAGAAAAGTTGTTTCCTGGTCGTGCATATGTTTCTAGTTTTGTTCGTGTAGATGAGGAAAAAGAAAAAGAGCAAGCTAAGGCTGTGAAGGCAATGGGGCAAGATGAGGCTACCACAATGTCAGTACCAAGAAAAAGAAAAGAGGCAGAAG
>CAJPOH010000062.1 GCA_905372205.1 uncultured Treponema sp. | reverse complement strand
ACATTATATAAGAACAGCGGTCAAAAAGTGCGGTCTTATGGAGAGTTGGAGCATTTAGTGCAATGCGTGGATTTTCATTATTTTTTATTATATAGTCAATTTCTTTTTCGATTTCCTTCACAATTTTAGGCAAAATGAAATCTTCCATTTTTGCCAAAAGTTCTTTGTGTTTGAATAGAAAAGAAGATAGTCTTTTCTTATTAAGAGAACCATCTTCATTTTCTATTTTTGTTCCTCTTCTGTTAGCTTCTTCAATAAAAAGTGAGTGTATTTCTTTTTGTTGCTGGGAAAAAATAGAGCGACTTATTTCATCTGCATCTATTACATGCCAGCCAAACTTCTCTAATATCTTTCCTGCTTCATTTTTTCCTGCACAAGACTTTCCTACAAGTCCTATCAAAATAACATTACTGGACATCAAAAGCTAACTCATCTCCATTACGTTTTACTAAAAGGGACTTTCCTTCAGCAAATTTACCTTCTAATATCATTTGAGCAATCCTGTTTTCAATCTCGCTTTGAATAGTCCTCTTTAATGGTCTAGCTCCAAAAGCTGGATTATAACCTTTTTCCATAAGAAAGTCCTTTGCAGCATCTTCAACTATTATCATTCTTTTTCTTTCTTTTAATCTCTTATTAACATTTTCAAGTTGAATATCAACAATCCCTCTAATAGAAGTCTTGTCAAGTTTATTAAACAAAAGCACTTCATCAATTCTATTAATAAACTCTGGTCTAAAAGATTGAAGCAAAAGTTCATCAATTTTTTCTTTTATGTTTGGCACATCTTCCAAAAAATACTCAGAGCCTATGTTACTAGTCATAATGATGATTGTGTTTTTAAAGTCAACAACACGACCTTGACTATCAGTTAAGCGTCCATCGTCCAATATTTGCAAAAAGATATTAAATACATCTCTATGAGCTTTTTCAATTTCATCAAAAAGAATTACACTGTATGGTCTTCTCCTCACAGCTTCTGTAAGTTGCCCACCTTCTTCGTATCCTACATAACCTGGGGCTGCCCCTATCAAACGACTAACAGAAATCTTTTCCATATACTCACTCATATCAATTCGAGTTAGAGCTGTCTCATCATTAAACAAAAAAGAACTCAAAGTTTTTGCCAGTTCTGTTTTACCAACACCTGTAGGACCAATACACAAAAAGCTAGCCAAAGGTTTGTTTCCATCTGAAAGACCAGCTTTATTTCTTCTAATAGCTTGGGAAACTGCATAAATTGCTTCATCTTGCCCCACAACTCTTTTTTTTAAGACATCTTCCAAATGCAAATATTTTTGCATTTCATCAGCCAGCATCTTGGAGACTGGAATGCCTGTCCACATAGAAACAATGCGTGCAATATCTTGCTCGCTCACTTCTTCTCTAAGTAATTGCTTACCAGAATTAGAGGCAACATCATTTAGTTTTGTAATCTCTTCTAATTTTTTTTGCAAAGTTGGAATCTTTCCATACTTTAACTCTGCAGCACGGTTTAAGTCTCCCTCTCTCACATATTTTGCTTCTTCTATTCTTAGTTTTTCTAGTTCTTCTTTGTATTGCCTCGACTCATTGATTTTTGCTTTTTCATTTTGCCATTGCATTTTCATTGCATCACGTTTTTCTTTTAGTTCCATAAGCTCTTTTTCAATTTTCATTAGACGTTCTTTAGAAGAAAGATCATCTTCTTCCTTAGAAAGAGAGACTTTTTCTATATCAAGTTGTAAAATCTTTCTTTCAACTTCGTCAAGAGCTACAGGTTGGCTTTCAATTTCCATCTTTAGCCTGCTTGCAGCCTCATCAACTAAATCAATTGCTTTATCAGGTAAAAAGCGAGATGTAATATATCTATTTGAAAGAGTAGCCGCTGCTATTAAAGCTTCATCCTTAATTCGCACTCCGTGATGCACTTCATACTTTTCTTGCAAACCTCTCAAGATAGAGATAGTGTCTTCAACACTTGGTTCATGGCAATAAACTTGTTGAAACCTTCTTTCTAGTGCTGCATCTTTTTCTATGTATTTTCTGTATTCATTAAGCGTTGTTGCCCCTATTGCTCTAAGCTTTCCTCTAGCCAAAGCAGGCTTTAATAAGTTAGAAGCGTCCATAGAACCTTCGCTGGCTCCTGCTCCCACAAGGGTGTGCATTTCATCTATGAATAAGATAACATTTCCTTCTGATTGCCCAACTTCGTTAATAACAGCTTTTAATCTTTCTTCAAATTCTCCTCTATACTTTGCACCTGCAACCAATGCACCTAAGTCAAGAGCTAAAACACGTTTTCCTTTTAAACTATCAGGAACATCATCTAATGCAATACGGCGAGCAAGCCCTTCAACAATTGCTGTTTTTCCGACACCTGGTTCTCCAATCAAAACTGGATTATTTTTGGTTCTTCGAGATAAAACTTGCATAACACGTCTAATTTCATCATCACGCCCAATAACAGGGTCTAGTTTTTCTCCTTTTGCTTGGCTAGTGAGGTCTAAACAGTATTTGTCTAATGCATTAAAAGTGGCTTCTGGGGTTTCACTTGTAACACGTGCATTTCCCCTGCTTTCTCTTAATGCTTCTAAAATTGTTTTTGTGTTAATTCCGTGTGCTTTTAACACATCTGCAACTTTACCACCATCTTCTTGCAAAGCCAATAGAAAATGTTCTGTTGAAACATATTCATCTTTTAGCTTTTTAGCATATGCTTCTGCTTGCACTAAAGCATGCTCTAGCCCTCCCGAAAGGCTAGTGTGTGCAGTATCACCAAAGGTGCGAGGTTTTTCATCTATTAAACGCTCAACATCGGATAAAATAGCGTGAGGAGAGCCACATATCTTAGAGACAATTGCAGGAACAATTCCATCTTCTTGGACTAAAAGTGCATATAAAAGATGTTCTTTTTCTATGAGGCTATTATTTTTTCTCTGTGCTAGAGACTCAGCTTCTTTCAAAGCTTCTAGAGACTTAATTGTATATATGTCAGTATTCATACCTTATAAGTTAAGAAAAAAAACGAGACGAGGCAATAGAAAGAAGAAACAAAATTAATAAAAAACCTTAAAACATGTTTTTAAGGTTAGTCTTCCATTTAAGATTACTAACCTAAGAACACTCTTGCATTTCCATCAATCGCAAGAATTGTTTTGCATTCTGAACATCTAAAACGTCCAGGTTTTGTTGCTTTTAGCTTTTTAGAACAAATCGGGCAAGCAAACACTTGTGGGAATGCATTAGTTTGAATTGCTGCAGTTCCTGCCTTAAAGAAGGCTTCTGCATCTTCAAGAGAGTCTTTTACATTAAAGAATTGTGAAAATCCTAACAACTGAAAAACTTCATAAACCTTTGGTTGAATATCAAGTAGGACTATATCTCCCCCCTTAGGCTTGACTGTTTTTAAGAAAGCAGTGAAAGAACCAATTCCTGTTGAAGAAACATAATTTAAACTAGCACAGTTAAATACTAACTGGACATATCCTGATTCTATAATTTTTGCTACACGTTTCTGAAAAAAACTTGAATTATACGTATCAATATAACCATTCAAAAAAATAACCATACAATTGCTTAAAGATTCAATCTTCTGCAATTTTATGGTAAGACTTTCATCTCGCTCATCATCAAAGCCCGGTATTATGTTGTTATTACTCATAAATTTTCTTGTCTCCTAAAGTTAGCACCGTTCATACCAAAATCAAGGCAGTACCGATTATATAAAATAAAAAAACTATATTCAATACATAAATAATATCTCAAAAATATATAAAATCAACATTTGTTACAAGAAAAATAAGATTTTGTAAGCCCCCAATGCAAAAAATGACATTGGAGGGCATTCAATCTTATATCGCACGTGTTTTTTCTTTCAAAAACTCCATCATAGATGGGTCGATTCGTTTTGATAAAACATCAAACACTTTTTTGTGATAGTCATTAAGCCAATCAATTTCTTCTTGTAACAATCTCTCCTTTATTATCGGACGAATATCTATTGGACATATAGTAATTGTTTCAAACTGATAGAAAACACCATGTTCATTTTCTACAAAAGGCTTGGTTACTATAAGACTTTCAATCCTAATGCCATGTTTATTAGCTATATAAAGACCTGGCTCATCCGACGTTACCATTCCTACTTCCATTGGAACATCTAAAACCTTTGTAGAAATAGATTGAGGACCTTCATGCACGGAAAGAACCATCCCTACTCCATGCCCTGTTCCATGTTTATAATCTTTGCCAAGCCTCCAAATTGATTGCCTAGTTATTGCATCTAAAGCACAGCCATTGGTCCCTTTTTTGAACTTTGCTAACGCTAATTGTATGTGAGCTTTTAAGACAGCTGTATAATTCTCTTTTTCTTCATCTGTAAGAGGTCCTAAAGGAATAGTACGAGTGATATCTGTAGTGCCTGTAAGGTAATGACCACCACTATCTAGCAAAAATAGACTCTTTTTTTCTAGTTTTGCAGAGCCAGAAGGAGAAGGAGCATAGTGAATTATGGCACCATCAGGTCCGTATCCTGCGATTGTTTCAAAACTTTCTTCTATGAACTTATCACCTTTTTTTCTAAATTCCAAAAGTTTTTCACTTACATCCCATTCAGTAATACCACTTCCTGCATTTTCTTCTATCCATTTTAGAATATTGAGCATTGCAACACCATCGACAGCCATTGCTTCTCTAAAATTATTTAACTCAGTTTCATTTTTAATACACTTTAATTTTGAAGTGAAATTAAGTCCTTTCACAACTTTCGCTTTAATCTTACTATACAGATAGGTATTAGTTCTTGAAGGATCAAGATAGACAGAACCTGTTAGTTTTTCTGCTTCAGAAAAAACTGCCTCGTAGTCTTGAATTGTCACTCCTTGAGATGCTAGGTAGCTTTTCACTTCGTCTGTTAATTGTTTTTCTGAGATGAAAAGAATAGCCCTATCCGAATCAATTATGCTATATGCTGTTACTACAGGATTGCACCTAACATCATTTCCTCTTATATTAAAAAGATAGCAAACATCTTCCAATGCTCCAATAACAGTTGCATCATGCCCTGCTTCTTTTAGCATTTTTCGCACTTTTTCTATTCTTTCTTTTGCATCTTCCCCCGAATATTCTTTGCCATGCACAAAAGCCTTAGAAAGAACAGGTAGAGGTCTATCATTCCAGATTTCTCCCACTAAATCTCTATCAGAAACAAATTGAACACCATTAGATATTTTATCTTTCATGTCTTCAAACATGCTAAGAGAAACTACTTTGCCATCAAATCCTAGCTTATCTCCATCTTTTAATTCCTTGGCAAGATATTCAGTGAGTGTTGGCACTCCTGGCTCTCCCATCTTATATAGAACAAAGGGAGTTCCTTGCAATTGCTTTTCTGCTTGCAAAAAATATCTTCCGTCAGTCCAAAGGATTGCTTCTTTATCTGTCACTAAAGCAGTGCCTGCAGAGCCTGTAAAACCTGAAATAAAAGCACGTGTTTTATAGTTTTCTGGTAGGTATTCACTTTGATGTGGGTCTGAAGAAGGAACACAATAAGCTTTAAGCCCCATATCCTTCATTTTGGAGCGAAGCATTTCAACTTTTTCTGTAATGTCCATATTCTACTCCTATTCATATAAAAATAATTGCTTTTTCACTAGTTTATGATGAAACACCACCTTAAGGGGTAACTTTGAGGGTTTTATTGATTACTCATTTATATTGAAAGCTATGACCAATTATTCAAAAGCAATGAGGACTTAAAGGAAATTCCCACTCTTTGACCCCTTGCGCCCGACACGACTCGAACGTGCGACCTACGGATTCGAAGTCCGTTGCTCTATCCAGCTGAGCTACAAGCGCAAAAACTAGGGTGGTCGATGGGATTCGAACCCACGACAGCCAGATCCACAATCTGGAGTTCTACCACTGAACTACGTCCACCATGAAAGTCTTCAAAAGAAAACTCATCTCGGGTAGTTTGTTATAAAGACGATAAAATGTCAATAGGTCGAATTATATCTTTTAGTCGAATTATATCTTTTAAATGATGAATTATAAAAATATTGCCTCTTTTCTTTTCAGGCTACTCCCATCCTTGCAAGGCTAAATTCTTTAATGCACCGCCTGATGACTGAAGTCTGCCTACATCCCATTTTTGC
>CAJPOH010000061.1 GCA_905372205.1 uncultured Treponema sp. | reverse complement strand
TTTCTATAATGTTTTATACGCATATGGAAAATATTCAAATAGTTTATTTAATAGGAGCTAGTGTTTCAGGTGCATTGGCACAATTTGCTGTAACTCAAGCTTATATACATGCTCCTGGCAAAGAAATCTCATTATATGACTATTCACAAGTTATCTTTGCTTCATTGATGGGGTTCATCTTCTATGCAGAGTTTCCTGATCTTTATAGTATTCTAGGCTATTTTTTAATATTTTTAGCTTCGTTTTATATGTTTATCAAAAAAGATTAGGCAACATATACTTGAGGTAGAAAATTTCTAAGTTGTCATAAGTGATGGCTGGATGGCAATTCATCGAAAAATTAAAGATTTATGGGCTGTTATTGATTAATTTAGTACTCATAGTTAATCAGCGACCTTTTAACTATGAAACTTTGTCAATATATTTGTTGTTTCTTTTTGTGTCGATTTTATCGATATCATAGCAATCAAATTGCTTATGAGGAGGTTTTTATGAAACGATTAGGTTTATTGGTATTTTTAGGCCTATCACTTTGTTTTTTTAGCTGCAATAATGTTAATGATGGAAGAGGTCAAAACGGTACAGAAGACCCTGAGCTAGTTCTAAAATCGCTGTTCATCCATGAAAAAGATGTTGATGTTTCAAAACTGGAGGTTACTCTTGGTAAAGATAAAACAAAAGTTGTCACTGGTAATGTTGTTGCAAAGTTTGATTATGGAAAAGAAGGAAAAAATAAAAAAATTGATGTGGAAGTAGCAAATGCGTCTTCTTTGCAAGTTGGAGATAATATAATCAAATTGAGTGTTAAAGCTTCTAAAGGACACTATAAGGCATGGGAAAAAGATGTAAAAATTATAATTCAAAATGTTTTCGACCTTAAACTAGATGAGTTAATAATACATGATGGAAAGGCTAATATTGATACAGAGACTTATACTTGTGAATTTGATAGTAAGCATAAGAATGTTACAACAAATGATATAAAAGCTACATTTAAATTAGGGGATGCTATAACAAGAGTGATTCCTCTCAATGTTGAAAATTGCCCAGCTGAATTAGAGTATGGCAAGCCTACCACAATCCACCTTGTCGCTCCTGCATCACAAGATGAATATAATAAATGGGAGCATGACGTAGTTATTACACGAAAAGAATTATCAGCACAAATTGATTCTGTAGTTACAGAATTTGCTGTTAATAGTGATATTTACGAGGTCGCAGATGTAAAAAAAGAAAAAACTTTTCCATCCGATATCAAAAAAGCTGTTGTTTTTCTTGCAACAAATAGGATGTTTTCAAAGGTAGAAAGCAATGCGTTTAAGGTTGAATATCTAGATAATTACAAGAAGGATGTTAAACTAACACTGAAGGAAGATTTAGTATATGGAACTCCAATAGCTTGCACTATTGATGTTACAACAAAAGAGGCAAATCAAGATAGGGATGATAAACCTATAAAGCTTGAATTTAGTTTGACACTAAAAAAAGGAGAACTTACAATCACTAGTGTTGCTATAGGAAATATGACGGTTGAAAATCAAGACGAAACGCTCAATGTTTCTAGCACTCCAGCTGAAATTCAATTGAATTTTACAAATAAAGTTGTTATAGGCTTGAGTGCATCGCTAGAGAAACAAGATGGTAGCAATAAAATACAGGGTACAGTTTTTGGCTCTGTTGCAACTTTTGCTTCAGTTGCATTAGAAGAAGGTGTGACTGAGTTTGTTGCAAGAGCTAGTGCGGAAAATGCAGAGCCTAGTAGTTTTAGATTTAAAGTGAATTATACAAAACTTCAAGATAATAAGGTAAATATTGTACAAGTTAAACTGGACGAAAAACCTGTTCTTCAAGATGCAGATGAGACTACTGACAAAGAAAATAATGTTAGTATCAAAATCTATCTTGACAAAGAATATGAAGAAGGAGCTGTCACCATTAATGGAAACGCTACAACAAATCCATTTTCTGCAAACAAAAAACTTTTTGAAGGCACATTGAATGGCTTAGTAGAAAACACAAAAACTCTCATTACAATTGTCGCTAGTGCAAAAGATAAGACTAGCAGTACTTTTAGCTTCAATGTTACATACGTTAAAGGAGCACAAAGACTCATCACAAAAATTTTAGCTGCTGGAAACGATGATTATGATAGTGAGGGAATTCTACAGTTTGCTACCCTGTCTGATGATGGAAACAACACTTTTAGTACTCTTGTAAATGGCTTAAAACTAAAAGAACTCAAAGTAGAAATTACTAACTTGCAAGATAAAGAATTGGCTAGACTTAAAGTTGAATTGAGTAAGGAAAACAAAAAGGTAATAGCTACATTTGTTCAAGAGGGAGGAGTTTATGTTGCAAAAATTACTGGTATTAATAGTCCACTTGATAAATTACAAGATAATATAACAACAGTTTTCACACTCAAGCTACTTTATGATGATGCTCCAATTGAAACTTACACCTTAAATATTAAAGGTTGTGATGCATAAGGTTCGTAGTCTTGTTTTTTAGATGGAGATTAAAATGTTAAAGAAAAGTATTTTATTTATGGTTTCTTTTTGTCTTTTTGCATGCAAAGGTGCAAATACTGGTGGTGGTGTTCAAAACTCACCAGATGTTGACACGTCTTTTTTAGACAAAGTGAATGCAAAGCATAAGGACTTGGTGACAGTTATTTCAACACCTACAACAATTGTAGGGAAAGATTTGCCTTATAAAGAAGGAAATATCACTTGGTATTTTGATGGTGTTTTTGTCAAAGGTAGAACATTAGAGCTAAACCCATATCAAATTGGTAAACATGAAGTGAGTTATGAACTTTGGACTTTAGTTATGGATTGGGCATTAAATAATGGTTACACATTTATGTTTCAAGGAGGGGGAGGAAGTGAAAGCCCTGACAATTCGGACAACCATTTTATTCCTCCAACTGAGCAAAATAAGTGGCAACCTGTAGTGAGGGTTCCGTGGAGAAGTGTTATTGTGTGGTGCAATGCTTATAGTGAAATGGTGGGCTTGCGTCCTGTCTACTATAAAGACGCTGAAAAAGAAACTCCTATTAGAACTACTGCTCCTTGTGCTCCTGATGATCCTAAAGCTCGTGACTATAATGGACTATACCCAAATGATGAGCCAGGTTATGTTGATGCTCCTTTTGTTGATTGGCAAGCTTCAGGCTTTCGCCTTCCTACAGAGGCTGAGTGGGAAATGGCAGGGCGAGGTGGGAATCCAAACGCTAGTGAATGGGGCTGGAAATATTCAACTTGCAATGATGCAAACGAACTCCTTAACTATGCTTGGATAGACATCAATTCTGATGGAAAAACACACAATGTTGGAGAAAAAAAGGCAAACAAATTAGGGATTCACGATATGGTAGGAAACGTTCATGAGTGGTGTTTTGACTGGCTCACAGGAAATACACTTGAAGGACATACGCTAATAGGCATTCCTTGGTATGGTCCTGAAAAGCGACCTAAAGATGAAGTGGATGATGATAAACGTTCATCTAGAGTGAGTAGAGGTGGGTGTTTTAAAGATGATTCTGGTTCTTTCAAATGCACTTTAGGATATCGTTTAGATTTTAATCCAACTCGTTCGGGTAATATCTTAGGTTTTAGAGTTGCAAGAACTATAACCACAAAATAAGCCTTAAAGCCTTGAGTCTTAAAATGGATTCAAGGCTTTTTTTATGAAAACAACTCTTTTACTTTTTCTTTGAAAGAGTTGCCTCTATCAAATTCATTCTTAAAAAGTTCAAAACTACTAGAGGCTGGAGAAAATATTACTTCATCTCCACCTCTTAGTTTCTCTTTAAGTGATAAGAGTAGCTCATCTAGGTTATTGTATGGACCAAAATACGAAATGTTCTTTTCATCTAAAAGCGGTATTAGACGGTTTGTTGCACTTCCACGTAATAAAAAGATGGCTTTAGCCTTGTATAAGTTTTTTGCAAGAGGAGTAAAATCGAGATCTTTATCCGTGCCACCTGTTATGAGAATAGGGGGCTTTTCAAAGGATGAAATGGCAGCACAGGTTGCTTCAGGGATTGTGGCAGCACTGTCATTATAAAAAGAAACGGCATCTTTAGTTTTGAAAAAGAATTCCATTCTATGCTCTGGTGTTTGAGCTTCTTTCATTACATCAATGATTTTTTCGTTATTATTTCCTAGTAGGAAAAGGGCTAAAGAGGCATTTAAAAGGTTAGAGCGAGACTTATCACCTTTCACTTTAACATCTTGGGTCATCAAAGGTGTTTTCTTTTCATTCTCTTGAAAAACACCACCGTCTTTTTCTAAAAAACAACCCTTTAAATTTTGAGGTAATGGAGTAGTACTATACCAAAAGATTTTTGAACGAGCTTTAGTTGCCATTTTTTTTCCCCATTCATCATCATAATTCAAAATTAAAAAATCTTTTTCATCCTGATTTTGAAAGATTATACTCTTATCACTTACATATTCTTCCATACTTTTATACCAATTTTGATGATCTTTCATAATAGGTGTTACTATTGCAAGATGAGGCTTAAATTCTTTGCATGTCTTTAGGTCTCTTAGTTGCCAACTGGAAAGCTCCAAAACTACAGGTGTGGAACAGTCAGTTTCCTCTAAAAAGCTAAGTGGATTGCACCCAATGTTGCCTCCAAGAAAAGCTTTGTAGCCTAAAGAACTGAGTCCATAATGCAGAGCCTTTGCTGTTGAAGACTTACCTTTTGTTCCTGTAATTGCCAAAATATGTGCTTTACTAAGTTGTAAAAATATTGATACATCGCTTTCAACCCATTTAGCTTTTTCCAAATACTTATTTCCTGCTTTCTTAACAATGGGATTTTTAATTACTAAATCAGCTGTTTCAAAGTCTTCTATGTTGTGCTTTCCTAATACAAAGCGAATGCCCTTTATATCTTTTAGTGCTTCAATTGAAGGCTTTAATTCTTGTTCAGATTTTAAGTCAGTAACAGTAACATCTGCACCATACTTTGCAAAAAACTTTGCACTTATTAAACCACCACCATTAAGTCCTAGCCCCATAATAGTGACTTTTAAGTTTTTGATATCTTCCAGTTTCATACAAAATATAGTAGTATAAAAGGGAAAAAAAGTATAGAATTTGAAAAAATTATGGAACGACTAGTCGTTGCTTTGTATATTATTGCTCAAAAATTCACTTCTTTGAATGCGAAATTGCTGAAATTAAGATCGTATCTTTTCAAAAGCGTACATTAGGAAATGTTGGAAGAGTACATTAGGGGATGTGAAAACAGTACATTAGCTAATGTACTGAGTCCATTCTGTACAGCATTGGGGGTGCAAACCCCGCTATATCGCGACCGCATTCTGTACAGCAACGAGGGGCAAACCCCGCTATATTGAGATCGCATTCTGTACAGAAACGTGGGTGTGTTCTCTCATCAATATTCAAACCCATGTTCTCCCAGTAGTTTTATTCTACACGATCAAGCTTTATTGTACATTACTGAGATGAGTCTGTTGTTCTATAAGACAGGTTCTTTTTGCTCTTTTTCCATTTGCAATGCTTTTCTTTTAATGTTATACTGTTTTTAATGCAAGAGATAAGAAACATGCCTATAGGCATTCAAAGTTTTGAAACAATGCGGACTTCTTCCTATATTTACGTAGATAAGACGCAGTTTATCCCTAAGTTGGAAATTGTTGGAAGAGCTTATTTTCTAGCTCGTCCTCGTCGTTTTGGAAAAAGTTTGTTTATTTCAACATTGAAAGCCTATTTTGAAGGAAGAAAAGAGCTTTTTAAGGGGCTTAGCATTGAGAGAATTAAGGCAGAAAAAGGCGAGGAATGGAAAAAATATCCCGTATTAAAGCTTGATTTGAATGTTGGAGATTATAAAACTACTGATGAACTAGGTAATGTTTTAAATGCACAAATAGAAAGGTGGTGCGTTCAATTTGATATAGAAAAAAAGTTTAAAATAGCACATTTGGATTTTGCATACCTTATCGAAGCTTTATACAAAAAGTTTAATCAAAGAGTTGTCATTCTAGTTGACGAATACGATAAACCTCTCATAGCAACTTTAGAAAATAAAGAATTACAAGAGCAATACAGAGCAACTTTAAAGGCATTTTATAGTGTGATTAAAAGTTTAAATGGGTGCATTCATTTAAGCTTTCTCACAGGGGTTACCAAGTTTAGCAAGGTGAGCATTTTTTCTGACCTAAACAATCTTTTTGATATTAGTTTTGATGAAGAATATTCTAGTCTTTGTG
>CAJPOH010000060.1 GCA_905372205.1 uncultured Treponema sp. | reverse complement strand
TCAACTTCGGCACCTGAAAACACTTTATACTTAAAATTTAACACACTTACATTGGACTTTTCTAAAACAAATTCTCTCAAATTTTTATTTGTGTTTATTGTGAGCCAGTTATTTGGAATAATAAACGAAAAAACTCCCTCTTCTTTTAGGACTTTAGAAGCTTTTTCCAAAAATAAGTGATATAAATTGATTTGATATTTTGCAAGACTATAGTATTTGGTGTAATATAGCTTATCTTCATTAGACATACCTTTGTCTTTGCTATCTCTTGCAAACACATAAGGCGGATTTCCAATAACACAATCAAAGCCCCCGCACTTAAACACGTCAACAAACTCAACATCCCAGTCAAAAGCATTCACTTTTTTTTGCTCTTCTATTCCCAAAAGGCTGATATTTTTCTCCTTATAATAGTCACTTCCAATTAGTGAGTTGCCACATTTTATATTATGCGTTAGTGATGGTAATATTTTTGTGATATCTGATGTCTTAAATAGCGAAGCTTGCCCTGTTGCACTTAATGCCTTTCCTTCATTTTCTAATAGCTTTAAGAAAAGTGATAGCTTTGTCACTTCCACAGCTTGCCCGTCTATGTCTACACCATAGATATTGTTTAGCAATATCCGTCTTTTTTCTTCTATGCTAAGCTTATATTCTCTAGTTTTGTCATCCTTGTATATTAGCCCTTTTTTCTCTGAACTTTCTCTTCTTTCTTCCTTATAGTAATAGTCTAAATGCCAATCTAAAAGATATTGATATGCTCCAACCAAAAAGCTACCACTACCACAAGCTGGGTCGCACACCTTTAACTTACTCACCTTTTCAGGAGTTAGCCTTTCAATCTTTTTGCCTATAGTTTCTTTAACAATGTAATCCACAATATAGCTAGGCGTGTAATACACACCTCCAGCCTTTTGCACCTCTGGTTTTTCTATTATTTCAACTGAATGCCCATTCTTTGTTTTACGTTTGAAGCGAATGATTTTGCCTAAAAATCTTTCATAGATGTTGCCTAAAATCTCAACAGGCAAGACACTAAATTCATACTGACAGATAGGATAATATAGCTCAATGATTATTGTGATCAAAGTTTTGTCTTGCACTTTAAGGGAATTAAGATAGTCATCATTTGTAAAAAGCCCTGCATTAAAGCGAGTCTCACACTTTGCAAAAAGTGATTTTAGCTTTGCGTAGATATTCTCTTTTTCTGTTGCTATTTTTTGTAATTGTTTGACAGGTTCAATTTCTTTATCTTCAGCTATTCTCAAAAACAATAGCCTATCTATCAGTTTTTGTACACAGCTGGTTAAAGCTGTCTCATTCATTTCCGTGTTATGCAACGCTATATCTTCGGCTAATAGCACTCGCCATCTTTCAATCATTTCCAAGATATCTTCATCAACACTTGCAGTGCCTCTTTTCTCTTTTAGCCCTTCATAATAAGTGTCAAACTTGCCTAAGTCTACAGCGTCCCAACTTATGTGGTTGTAGAGTTCTTCAAACTTTTCTTCATATTGCTCATAAGTTAGATATTCAATGCGAGCAGTGGAAGCTGTGTCTTTGTCAGTGGGCTTAATTCGTGTGTCGTATATTGCTAACTCTTGAAAGTCTGTGAGAATTGCAATAGGCAATTTTGCAGTGTAAGCGTACCGCCTAACCTGTAAGGCAGGGGCTGGGTCAAGCTTTAAGTTTATGCTTGGCTGCTTGGCTTCAACAAAGATTTTTTTCACACCAGCACAGCACAAAGTATAGTCAGGATGTTTTGTTTGTCCATCAACAACTACTCGGTCTTCAGTGATAACCTCTCTTTTATCATACCTAGCTCCTTTTTCATTTTTCACATCCCATTTTAAGCATTCTAAGAATGGATCGATAAATTTGCTCCTCACCTCGCTTTCAACAAAATCTTTAGAGGTATAAAAAGCCTCTTCTTCTTTGAATTGACAAATAAGTTCTTTTAAGCGAGTAAGTCGTTCTTCAAATGTCATCTCTTTCGATCTTATGGACATAAACATTTGCCTTTTATTCCAATGCCACACATCTAAAAGTCTTTCCCTTTAACTCTTTAATTTTCACTTTAACAAACTGCCCAATCAAAGAAACATCGGATAAACCTTCCACAACAGCCATTTCATTTGCTTCGGTATGACCAAAAAGTTCATTGCTGTTATTTCTCGAAACAGATTCAAGAAGGATAATAGCTTCCTTTCCAACCTTTGAAAGCATTTTTTTACGTGTAATAGCTAGTTGCAAATCAATCACTCTTTGAAGCCTCTCTAGTTTAACTTTTTCCTCAATCCTATCAGGAAAATTGTATGCTACAGTCCCTTCACGTGGATTATAATGATACATAAAAGCACTATCAAATTCTATTTTTTTCATTAATTCAAGTGTTAGCTTGACATCTTCTTCAGTTTCACCGGGAAAGCCCATCAAGATATCAGCTGTTAGAGAAACTTCCGGGATTTTTTTCCTCAAATATTCAATTTTAGAAATATAATGAGATGCGGTATATCGCCTATTCATTCTTTTCAAGACTTCATCAGAGCCATGTTGCACAGGTAAATGCACTGCCTTACAAAGTCTATCTAAATGAGCGACTGCATCAATCAATTCATTTGACATATCTTTTGGATGGCTCGAAACAAAACGAATCCACTTAATCTGGTCAGCTTTACTAGCTTCTTTATCAATCAAATAAAGAAGAGTTGGGAAATCTATTATCTTTCCATCTTTAGTTTGACCTCTATAAGAGTTTACATTCTGCCCCAGCAATGTTATCTCTTTAACACCACGCAAAGAAAGCTGCCCCACTTCATCTAAAATATCTTGAACAGGACGAGAGGTTTCCCTTCCTCTCACATACGGGACAATGCAATAAGTGCAAAAATTATTACATCCATTCATTATAGGAACAAAGGATTGAAAAGCTCCCTCATGATATGAAAAGGGAGCAAAGAAATATCCTGATTTTGGTTTTTCTTCTACATTAGAAAGAAGTTTCTCTTCTCCCTTAAAATCTTTCTCACCAATACGTTTTTCAATCTCTTTAAAAATTTGTGGTAAGAGATGGCGTTCAAACATACCAACCACATAATCTATTAGTGGATAAGTTTTTTGAATGTCTTCATAAAGACGCTCTGCCATGCAACCTATGAGTAGGACAAAAAAACGTTTCTTTTTTTTTAACGCTGAATAAAACCCAAGCCTACCTAACACTCTATTTTCTGCTGTAATGCGAACAGAACAAGTATTGATTATGATTAAATCTGAAGTTTCTGCACTCTCTGCTTCTTTCCAACCTTGTTCTAACAAAAGTTGTTCCATAGAGTAAGATTCTGCTTCATTCATCTGACAGCCATAAGTTTCAAAAAAATAATACATTTTTACTTAAAGTTAAAAGAATAAGATTTTCTTAACCTATATCTTTCTATTGCAAGATCAAGTAATAAGCTGATTAACTCTTTGTATGGCAAACCAGATGCTTCACATAATTTTGGAAACATAGAAATAGATGTAAAACCAGGTATTGTGTTCACTTCGTTAAGATAGAGTGAGCCATCTGTTTTATCGAGCAAAAAGTCAATTCGAGAAAGAGAAGAAAGCTCCAACGCTTCATAAGCTCGCCCTGCAATCTCCCTAATTCTTTTGTACATTCCATCCTCTAAATCTGCAGGAATTTTAAGTGTTGCTCCATTAGCATCAACATATTTTGCCTCATAGTCATAAAATTCATGATGAGGAATGATCTCTCCTGCTGTGTATACTGTAGCCTCTTCATTTCCTGTAACAGAACATTCAATTTCCCTTGCAACAATAAACTTTTCAATCAATATTTTATCGTCCCACTTAAAAGCTTGTTCACAAGAAGAAATAAGTGAAGCCCCGTCTTGAGCCTTACTAGTTCCCACAGAGCTACCTGTTTTTGAAGGCTTTACAAATAGCGGATATTTAAAGTCTTTTTCAGCAAAAGAAAGGAGTTCTTCTCTTTTTGTTAGATTGTTCCACTCCCATTTTTTAATTGCAATATATGGAACAACGTTTAAGCCTGCCTCTTTCCATAATATCTTTGTTTTTTCTTTATCCATTGCTATGCTACTTGCCATAACGGATGGTCCCACGTAAGGTAAGTCAAGCATTTCTAGTAAACCTTGAATAGTGCCATCCTCTCCATAAGAGCCATGCAAAACAGGAAAAACAACATCAGTTTCTAACACAGCTTTAGAAGTTTTAAAGCTTGACTTTCCAGCTCCTGGAATGACCAAAACACGAGCCTCTTCATTTTCTAAAATCTTTAAGTTTGCACTTGCGTCATTAGCTAATAAAACTCGCATAGAATCATCTTGATGATACCATAAACCATCTTTCGTTATTCCAATAAGGTGAACAGTATTCTCTTCCCCTATATTCCTAACTACAGACGAAGCAGACAAAATTGAAATCTCATGTTCAGCGGACTTACCGCCATAAATTATTGTTATATTCATAATATTAAACAAGGCTATTCAAAGAATAGCCCATTAAGAAACCTAATTAAAAGTGTGTGCCATTGTTCCAGTTTTAGAAGCCTTAAAATCATAGTCTTTTAACTCAGTTCCAACATAGGTTCTTACCTTATAATTAACTTCATCTTTTAGAGCATAAAAATACGTCTTGTTATTACTATCAGTTATTGAAACACCCTGTGGGAATAAAGAATTGTCGTCTAAAACTTCATATAAATACACCTTAGCATTGGCAACTGGAGTAGTAATTGTTAAAGGTTTATCTATGTAGAAAGAATTTGCTTCTGGGAGCGGTTTAGCTCCAGATATTTTTTTAACACACTTAGCAGCTTCCAATACATTTACTCTTCCATAACCATAATACAACGAGTGTCCTTTCGCATCATAACTACCAAAAGGAGCATTGTCCTTATCAACCTTATCTGCAGTATCTTCAAGGATTTTTTTAATTTGGTATGGTGTTAGTTTTTGACCTTCATCAAAAGAAAGAAGATAGCCTATAGTACCTGTAACAAAGGGTGCAGCCATACTTGTTCCACTCATAAATATGATGCCATTATCATCTGAGCCTTGTGCCAAACCATTTGAATACCACGTACCATTATATGTTGAAACAATATCAAAACCAGGAGCTGAAACGCTTATACACTCTCCTGCATCACTAAAAAATGCTCTTTTATCTTGATTCGTTGTAGCCCCTACTGGTAAACACCCCTGAAGCGAACGAGGATAGATTAGTTGTATTCTTCCATCATTTCCCATAGCAGTAACAGGAAGTACATCATGAGCCAAAGCCACATTAAGCATTTCTGCTTCCAATTGACTCAATGAATTCCCTGTTATACTAATATTGACAGGTATCGTCTTTTGTGTGATGCGAAAATTAGTGGGAACGGAGGGAGGAATCTTTGCCTTTTCATCATTAGTTCTAATCGCAGGGTCTTTTTTAAGAATAGTCGTAATCTCAGCTAAGTCTCCCAATGCCATAGCATAGCCTTTATCGGATGCTGAGTGAAAACCAAGTACTTTATACGAAATTATACGAGTGTTTTTGTAAGCAACCCCTGCAATCCCCTCGTTATTCCCTTCAATAGCACACATAGTTCCAGAACAGTGCGTTCCATGCCCCATCGCATCTTCATTACTTCCCAGAGAAACGTTACGAAATTCGTTTAATTCGTCAAATTCTCCATATTGATTAAGGTTTTCACTATATATTGACTTAGCATAAAGGCAGATGCTTTTTCCATTTCTCTTAAAATCTGCATGATTCATATTAAGACCAGAGTCGATAATAGCAATAACAACCTCATTGTTTCCATAACCTACTTCATGATATGCACCTTTCTTCTCGCTACCATCTGAATCCACCCAATCTCTTGCATGAGTAACCTGTAACGCATATTCATACAAAGAAGCGTCCATATCTTCATTCAAATTACCTTGTTCAAGTCCAAAGCCCCTCAAGTCAGGTATTCTATTAGAAATAACACGAGGAACTTCAATCTTTCTATTAGCACAAGCATAATAAACACCTCTTAAGCCTTCTAATCTTTCAATAAACTCTTTTTCTTCTATATTGCTAGGTCTTGCAACAGTATAAAACTCACCATCACTCAAAAGATTTATAATAGGTTTTTGCCCATCATACAAAGCTCCTACTTCAGTAAATTGAGTAGTCTTAAAACCTTTTACAGTTTTCACTACATAAGTTCCTTCAGGAGAAATAGAAACTTTATCGTTTTGATATGACGCAGTACATGCAAATAAAGATAAACTAAAAATTAAAAATAAAA
>CAJPOH010000059.1 GCA_905372205.1 uncultured Treponema sp. | reverse complement strand
AGAGGAAATTTATTGTATATGTGATTGCTACGCAATCACAACCTGTCAAAGCTAGTATTTAATAAGCGTTAGCCTAGTAGCTATGCTGACTGTAGCTTATCTCTTCCTCAACTTGTCATAAGTTACGGCTGGATGGCAATTGATGTGATTAGGTTAAGGATTTATAGGAGACATGCGATTAATTCGCTTTCGAATTAATTGGTGCCACCTTAAACAATCTAATATTGGTAATGTTGATTTATACTTTAATAGGAGTAGAAATGAAATTATTAGTTATTTCTGACGGTCATGGTGCTATAGATAATCTTATCTCTCTTTCTGATATTGCAAAATCTGTTGATTTAGTGCTTTTTGCAGGAGATTTTGCTACATTTGGGCAACTACACACTGGTTTACCTTTTCTTAAACAATTACGGAGCTTACACAAGAATGTATATGCAGTTTTGGGTAATTGTGATTCTCCTGTTTTCATAGAAGAATTAAAAACTCATGGCATAAATATACAAGCTTCTTGCGTGCATTTTGAAGATTTTATTTTATTAGGCTCAGGTGGGGCATCTAAGTTTACAGGTGCTACACCAAATGAGAGAACAGATGAAGAATTAGTGAGTGATATAGACTCATTCTATAAGCAAGAAGATGGGAATAATATAATTCTTGTAACACACAATCCACCTCATGGTGCAAAGACTGATAAGGTTGCTCCTTTAGTTCATGTAGGCTCAAAACTGATTCGTAAATTTATAGAAGAAAAAAAACCAATTCTTGCAGTGTCAGGACATATCCATGAAGCCTTTGGGATAGACACAATAGGAGAAACACTTCTCTTAAATCCTGGTGCTTTATGTGATGGAAGATTTGCTATTGCAGAAATCATAAAAGAAAATGGAAAATACAAGGCAAGTGCAATCTTAAAAACCATTTAGAACCTTCAAAGTTTTTAATTTTTTAAAGCAGGTTTAAAGTTTTTCCGAATATGTAGGGTAAGGAAGGGTGGACATGCCGGGACTAAAAGAACTTAATAATTTTAGGAATAATTTACAAAACATAGCAAATGAAGCTGACGTTGTGGCTAACTGGAAGGAAAGATATGAAGAGTATCCATATCCTGAAAATCCTCCTTTACCAGAAGTTGATGTTGACGATTTACTAGGTAATATTCAGGCTTCTGATTCTTCTAGCCAAGAAAATGCTTTGCAAGAAGACGAACTCTCCAACAAAGACAGCTTAGATTCCATCATAGATGGTATGAATAATTTTACTAGTGAGCAACAGATACCATCTGATGATGCTTTGGGAAGCATGGACTTGCCATCTCCTGATATTTTTTCAATGCCATCAGATTTGGATTTTAATAGCATTCCTTCCATGAACGATGCTGATGATTTTCATTCTATTCAAGATGGAGTGGTGCAAAACTCTCAGGATGACTTTTCTATTCCACCTATAGAGCCTGAAAGGGAGCGTCTTAAGAAAACACGGACAGGAAAGATAGATCTTGAAAAATGGAATGCTACTAACGAATCTACGCATGACGCTAAAAATGTTCTTCCTAACGATGATTTTTTGCCACCTTTTGATGAAACAATAGAAGACAACAGTAACGATATAGATTTTTCGAATCAAAATGACGTAGCTCAGGATGAGCCTGTTGATCTTTCTCAATTTGATTTTGAAAATACCCCAGCTAAAACTTCTTCAATTTCTTCCATAGAAGAGCCTATATCAGAAGAACCTATAATACCACCTTCGATTGATGAGGTAGAATTTGGAGGAGATAGCAATCTTGAAGATGATGAAACTGATTATCAACATGATGATATAACAAATGATTTAACTATTGATGAACTTTCTTCACTAGATAATATTCCTGTAGATGATCAAGTTGATCTTTCTGCCTTTGATCCTAATGAGTTTGAAAGTGTTGATAATGAAAAAGAAAGTGAAGGAATTAATGTTAACGAATCTCTTGATGCAGTAGGACAAGATCCTATTGAAGATACTGTGGAACATAATCAGAGTAATGATGTGTTAGAAGATACTGAGCATCAAATTGATTTAAGTGATTTTGATTCAAATAAAGAAATTCCGTCGGTTTCGCCAGTTGAAGAATTGAATGATGAGAAGATAGAGACACCAACTTTGGAAGCGGTCGAAGATATCCCTGAAGTTGAAAATATTGATGGTGTTGAAGAACTTTCTTCTGATTCGTCTTCTACTGAAGAAGCACTTTCTACTTTAGATGAAGTGGAAGAAATCCCTATGGTTGATGAAAGCATAGATGGGGTTGAAGAAATAGAACCAGTTGAGGAATTAGAAGAGCTACATGAGACTGGAGAAAAAAGCGAAAATATAGGTGATTTTGATGTAATAGATGTGGGTGATACTCTAGCTCCAGCTGAAGATGTTTCTGATAATATGTTGCCTCTTTCTAGTGCAGAAGTTGATGCTATGGAAGCACAAGATATTGGAGGCGACATAGATTTGGGAGCCTTTGATAAAGATTCCGGGACAGATGATGTTGATTTATATACGGAGCCTGTGCAAGATGAGTTGGAAGAATTAGACAATTCAACTGCACAAGGAGTGGCGAAACCTAAGCAAAACAATATTCCTTCTGAATTTGACTCTTTTTCTAATATAGATATTTCTTCAGGTGGAGAAGAGGCTAATATTGATGAGCATGCAGCTTTTAGTATTAGCAGTAATATTCTTGACGAAAACATTTCAGATACTGTTGGTGGGTTTTCTATTCCTGATGATTACACGCAGTTTAGTCAAGATAAAAATCCCTACTATAGTCAAAAAAGTAAAGAAAAAGATGATGAAAACATTGCATTAACTATAACGGAAGATGAATACCAAGTTTTACTGGAACGCATTTCTTCTTTCCCTCTAAATGTAAGAATTGAAATTGAGGATTACCTTGCAAATAACGATGATACAACTATTTCGAAAATGGAGTTTGTTCATCTTATTATCTCAGGTGCAAGGTTGAAAAAGATTGCTTCTAAACTCAGTGAAATATTGGAAAAACCAATTCCTATTCCAAAGGGTTTTGAAAGAAAGACTGCAGAAGAATATGAAGAAGAAAAAAGAAGTTTTAAATATAAGCTAAGACACAAGATTGTTCCGTTTGCAACAATTGCTTCTCTTGCCTTGCTTTTGACTAGTTGCATATGTTTTTTGTTTTGGACATTTGTGTATGTTCCGGTTGTTTCAGAAATGATTTATAAGAAAGGTTATGAACTAATAGACGAAAATAAATATTCTGAAGCAGTAAAAGAATTTAACAATGCTGGTGAATATAAAAAGAAGAAGAGATGGTATTTCAAATATGCTCAAGGTTTTAGAGGCAAAAAGCAATTTCAGCTTGCAGAAGATATTTATAAAAGATTGCTTTTTGATTTCAATCATGATAAGAAGGGCGGACTTGAATATGTCTCTATGCTCAGGGATGATTTGCATAATTACGAAAAAGCAGAAACAGTGTTGAAGCGTAGTGTTCTTGATTATCATGTTAATGATGAACAGGCATTGCTTTCTTTGGGAGACACCTATTTGGAATGGGCCAGAGAAGCACCAGATAAATATGAAAAAGCTAGACAAACCTATTCTTCTCTTATCAATATGTATGGAAGAAAAGATCATTTTCTTTCTCGAATGATGAAATATTTTATACGTACTGATAAGTTAGTGGAAGTATTACCGCTTAAAGAATATTTTCTGAAAAACATGAAAAGGTTGAAAACTGATGACTTAACAGAATTAGGTTCGTATTTAGTTAAAAAACGTTATGAAGATGACATTTCGGAAGACGATTCTATAAAAGATATAGATGATGTGAGAGAAGTGTTGGAAGCTCCTCTAAAGAGAGATAGAGAGAATGCAGATGCAAATTATAACATGGGGCGGTTTTTCTTGTATAACAGAAAGTTTGATGTTGCAGAACACTATCTTGCTAAATCTATAGATACTTACAAGAATACAAATAATCTTTCTTCTGAAAGTATTATGAATAGCATTGACGCAAGACGTCTTTATGGAGAAATACTTTCAGAAAACAAGGAATATTTAAGAGCTCAGGAAGTGTATGCAGAGGCTTTAAGTAGTTATCAAGAATATTCTAACAATAGACTTACATCCCCTAACAAGACTGTTGGCAAACTCTATTCAGATTATGCCGATATAAATTATTTTATCTCGGGGGATTTGAGTAAGGCTTTGCAGGCTTACACTATGGCTATTAACCAGATGAATGACACTCCTTCTATAAAATATAGAATAGGTTATATCTATTACCAGAATAAGAATTATGAAGATGCCATGAAGTATCTTACATTAGTGCATACAGAAAAAAAAGATGACAAAAATTTACTTTATGGTCTTGGAAATACACTTTATAAACGTGGTTCTTATTATGTTGCACAAGCCTATTATGAACGTTTGATGGAAATGTTGGAAGCTGAAAAAATCAGAAAACATGTCTTGTTGCCTCATACTAGACCAGACCATAATGCCTTCGTTGATGAATATATGCGAGCTACAAATAATCTAGGTGTAATTTTGAATAAGCTAGCCATACAAGATGGTTCTTCAGAAAAAAATGGTAGGGCTGTCGCGTTATTTGGTGAATCTTCAAGAGCTTGGGATGCTCTTACTCGCAACCCACAGACTATGGTCGCTTCAAAGACTGTGAGTTTAGCTTATCTTAATATACAAAATCTTATTAAACCTCGAAGTGCTTTTGAAACAGAAATATATTCTGACATTCCAAAAACGCTAGAAAATGAAAGAATTTTAACAAAAGAAATAGATAGATAGGTTATGAGTAGCCATCTTAGGTTTGTACTTCTTCTAGCAACAAAACAGTTCTTTTTTAGAGGTTAGAGGAGGCATCGATGACTTTCCACAATTAGTCGTCGCTTGTCTCCCTTAAATATAAAAACCTATGTTTATAATTTGAAGTTGACAACTTCTAGTATTTTTTCAAGTTTTTTTGTGTCAATCAATTCTATGGGTCTATTTGCAGCAAATTCTAAAGCTTCCTTAGAAAAACTTGAAGACGTTATAACAAATCCCTTAAACATATTCTGTTTTTTCATGCCTTCATAAACAGTTCGTAAATATTCTTCTTGAACTACTTCACTATCTCTCAAAAATATAAATAGCTGTGGTTTTTTTCTTTCATTCCATTTACCAGAATCTTTTTCAAAAGCAAATATTGAACATCCATTCTTAGTTTCTCGTGCAGCTTGTATTGTAGAGCTAAATTTTTGTTCTGTAACAGCTTTTGCTAACCTCAAAAAGTCTTCTTTTCCCACTGTCATATAATCTTTCATGTGATCGTTTGTTTGTACATCTTTATATTCTTGCAACTTTGCTTTAACATCTCTAAATTTTGGATTGATTGCATCTATTTTTCGCCATTCTTCTATGGCTTTCTCTAAATCTCTTTTTTTCTCATAGCAATCAGCAAGCAGATAAGAAGCATTCAAATATTCGCTAGATCTAGGGTCAAGTGATGACTTAGAGGCTCTTGAAAATTCAAAGATCGCTTTTTCAAGATTGCTTGTTTCCATGTATGTCATTCCACGCTCCAAGAAACACTTTGCACGTAATACCTTATCTCGGGCTGCTTTTTCAAAAGTTGCTAAGGCATGTGCATAATCTTTTTTTGCACGTAGAATGCGTCCATGATTATATAGTACCTCATTATTTGAAGGATCTAATTTCAAGGCTCTCGATATTGCTTTGTCTGCTTCTGCCACTTGGTTGTTTTGATATAGCAAAAAGCCCAACCTTGCATACGCAGAGATATATTTTGAATCATATTCAATGGCTTTTTCATAGTTTGCAACAGCAAGATCGCTTTTGTTACGTTCTTCAAAAAGTTTTCCCATCTCATAGTAGTATGTAGGATTTTTTTCATCGAGTTTTGTCAATAATACATACTCTTCCATAGCTTCGTCTATCATTCCTGATTTGGAATACAAACCTGCCAATGTCGTTCTAAATTCTATTTCCATAGCTTTGCTAGGGAATAGACCAGATTTACTTAATTTTGTAAATTCTGTCATAGCAAGTTCTGTTTTACCATCCAATAGATAGGCCTTACCTAATAGATAACGAAGATGAGTATCTTTTTCGTTTTTTATTAGGAGCTTTTTTGCCAGCTTCACAGCTTGGGAATACTTTCCTAATGCTATGCTCTTTTCAACAGCTGAAAATCTTTTTGGAGAGACAATAGACTTTATTATAAAGACTAAAAGTAATAAAACGATTAAGCTAAAAATTACTATATAAATTACTAC
>CAJPOH010000058.1 GCA_905372205.1 uncultured Treponema sp. | reverse complement strand
TTGCAGAAATGGAGACATCTAAAAACATAAAAGCTTCTATTGCTATTCTGGATGAGCTGAAGCGTCAGATAGAAGAAACTCATCCAGCTCTATACACAAAAATCACTAAGGAAGAATTTGAGACTAAAATTGAAACCTTAAAGAAAGTTTGGAATAAACAGGATGAAATGCAAAAATATTTTTCGCTTAGGCACTTGGTGGCTTTAATAGGCGATGCTCATACGCAAATCTTTAAGCAAATAGAAAATGATAAGGTGTTGCCATTTTTTGCTTTGCCATATGGAGGACACTCTATAATTGTGCAAACAGATGGGGCATATAAAGAACTTGTAGGAAAAGAACTAATTGCTATAAATGGAATGAAAATTAAAACAATCTTTCAAAAGCTTTTTCCTATAATTAGCCATGACACTGAAGGATGGGCATACTTAAATGCTCATTATGAAGCTCGTCTTTTTTCAAGGTTAAAATATATAGGAGCAATAAAGAAAGGTGAGAGTGCTAGTATAAAGATAAAGGACATTGCTACAGGAAAAACACAAACAATCAAGGTTAATTTTTCTAGTAATATGCAAATAAATAGCCCTCATTTTGCCAATTTGAGTCCTACGCTTTTTCAATCAGGATATTATAGGGCAAATATTTTGGAAGATATACTTTTTATTCAATACAATGTTTGTCAAAACTTTCCTGAAATGCCAATGAAGGAATTTGCTTTTCGCGTTAGCCAATTGCCAAAATCAAAAAAGATTATTGTTGATTTAAGACATAACACAGGTGGAGATAGCACTGTAATTGAGCCATTACTTGAAGTGCTAAAAGATTTTATAAAAGATGGAAGTTCAGTCTTTACACTTGTAGGCAATGGAACTTTTTCTTCTGGTGTGATGAGTGCACATAGCCTAAAAGAAATCGGAGCTATAGTGGTTGGTGAACAAATGGGCTGGAATGGCAAATTTGGTGAAGTGAAAGAAATAGAACTCCCTGATGCTTTCACTCTTTTTTGTTCAACAAAAGATTTTTCTCAGAACATTCAAGACCCAGACATTATGATGATGCAAGATACAAAAGACCTAAATGCTGGGCTTGACACATTGGTTGAAGCTATTAAGAAATTATAGACAAAATATCTCAGATTTTAATAGGCAATTTTTGAACTGCATTCTGTTAATATGTAAGATCATTTGCGTCGCAAACCTTTCCAATATACGTGAAAGAGCCATCTTCTTCTATTGTTGCAATCAAAAAAATAACATCAGGTGATTCGTCGTCTCCGCAGATTATAACGTAAGTCTCTCCTTCAATCAGCTCCCATTCATTCAAAGCTTGCCAAGAAAGCCAAGTATTCCTTTTTGAAAGTTTTGATATCCACCTTCCTTTTTGGTTTGTTAGATCATTTGTAAACTTTTCAATTTCATTTTCAGCTAGATATATAGCAAAAGCTCTGCCATACCAACCTTCTTCTTCATTATGATACTCTCTTGGGTATTCTTGTTGTGCAAAAAGACTCAAAGAAAGACATGCAAATAACACTATAAAATATATTTTAACACTCTTCATGCCAGATGCCTTTATTTTGTAAAATCAATAATTTCGTCTATCAATGCTTTTGGAATAGGATATGAAGCGTCAGAATATGTTTTCACTTCATCTGTTTCATTTTCTACTTCTTTAATCATGTGTGTCATCTTTTCGATTATTACCACTTTTGTTCCTTTTTTTGCAGAACCAAGCAATTTAGCATTTTCTATTGCTACTTGATGGTCTACTGCACCGTGCAAAACAAGAATAGGAATGTCCAAGCTAGCTATTTCCTTGCGTGGGTCATACTTAAACCACGAAATAAGATATGGTTGAACAGAATCTCTAAAGATATTTTGCAATATTGCAGAGATATTTTTTGTATGCTTTCCTTTCTTTAGATTTTTTATGATTTTTTTACTCTCGTTTACAAGTGGCTTTGATAGTTGTGCTTCAATTTGATCAATGAATAGGTTTCCTGCGTTTTTGCCAACACCTGCAATAGAAATTATGCCATTAACTTCTTCTTCTTTCGCACATAGTATTGAAACAAGAGAACCTTCACTATGACCTATTAAAAAGATTTTTTCAAATTTATTCATGCCTTTTAGATTGCTCACTATTCTTTTTAAGTCTTGAATGTTTGTTTCAAAGACCATGTCTTCTTCTTTTAAACCTTCTACTACACTTTTGCCTACTCCACGTTTGTCATAGCGAAAACTAGCAATTCCATTTTCTGCAAGTGCTTCAGCTATTAGCATGTAAGCATCTGTTTTAATCCCCAATGCACTGTTTCCATCTCTATCAGTAGGTCCAGAGCCTGGCACTATAACACATATTGTTTTAACCTCTTCTGCTTCAGGCATTGTAAGAGTTCCAAAAAGATCTACACCTTCGCCTCCTATCATTATTTCTTGTGCATAAAGGCTAATTGTAAAAAAGATCAACGAAAAAATAAATGTTCTTTTCTTAAAGTTTGACATGTTTTTCTCCTTAAAATATGATAGAATAGTTTTCGGTATTTTCTAATATATATTAAGAAAGGGTGCTGTAAATATCAGAAGTCTTTCTAGGAGTTTTAGATATGATTGACGTTCATGTTCATTTTCGAGATGGAGTTCAAAGCGAAAAAGAAACGATAAGGCATGGATTTTCTGTAGCACATAAGTGTGGAATAGTTTCGTGTTTTGATATGCCCAATACTGCTCCACCTCTCACAACGGAAAAAGATATTTTGACAAGGCTTGAATATGGACAGAAGATGGTGGAAGAAGTTGATAAAAAAGCAATTTATAGAGTGTATGCAGGAGTTACTAATAACACAGAACAAATTAAAGAGATTGTGCAAGCCTATAATAAACTTTTTCCACGCATTGTAGGTTTTAAGATGTTTGCAGGGCATTCAACGGGAAATATGGGGATACTCGAAAAAGAAATGCAACGTAATGTGTATGAAACTCTATGCCATTCGGGATATAAAGGGGTTATTGCAGTGCATTGTGAAAAAACTCAATTTATGAAGGAAGAACTTTTTGATATTTCAAAGCCAGAAACCCATAGTCTTAGCCGTCCTCCATTTGCAGAAGTGGAATCTATTAAAGATCAAATTGACTTAGTGAAAGAGACTGGGTTTTCAGGGCACCTTCATATATGCCACATAAGCACAAAAGAAGGAGTAGTTCTTGTGAAAAAAGCAAAGATGCAAGGAGTGAATGTTTCTTGTGGTGCTACAGCTCATCATGCTCTTTTAAGTATTGAAGCATACAAAAGGCAAGGCTTATTTGTTAAGATGAACCCACCATTGAGGGATGAAGAAGATAGAAAAGCTATTTTTGTCTCTCTCACTTGTGGTGACATTGATTGGATAGAAAGTGATCATGCTCCGCACACAATAAGGGATAAGGAAAAAGGAGCTTCTGGCATACCGGGCTTTGCAGGAACACTTTTGTTGATTAAGGCTTTGCGAAAGGCAGGGGTGTTAGAAGAAAAAATTGCTGTTCTTTGTGGTGGGAATGCAAACAAAGTGTTTGGTCTTAGCTTGCCTATTACTGTTCCAAGTGATGAAAAAATTGATGAGGTACTTTCTGATGTGCGAAATGCTTATCCTTTTGATGCGTTTTCTTATATTGTGTAATTTATAAGGGGTTTTAGCCTAAGCAAATTACGAGATTTATTGGTAAAAAAGTTTTAATGAGACTCTTAGATTAATTGTAATTTACAAAGCCTTTTTGTGATGAGCAAATTAATCGGCTATTCCTTAATTCTTAGTTTTATTTTAACTATTTTCAAAAGGTTTTTTTTATGCTAGTATCGAAACCACTATGAGAGATAAAAATTTACCATTATTATTAAAGAGGGTTGCTGAAGCAAACCCTAACGTTCCTGCACAGGCATACAGAGATGATAACAAAGAAATAAAAATGATCTCATACTCTGAAATGCAAAAAATTGTAATGAATGTTGCTGCAGGACTTTTGGAAATTGGATGTAAAAAAGAAGATAAGGTAGGCTTAATTGCCGATAACCGACGAGAATGGTTTCATTTGAGCTTGGCTCTTAGTACTATAGGTGCTATTGATGTTCCTCGCGGTTGTGATGCTACAGAACAAGACATCACTTATATTCTTTCTTTTACAGATTGCCACACAGCTATTTTGGAAAATACAAAACAAGTCATCAAAGTGTTAAAAAACATTGGCAAGATGCCTACACTCAAGAAAATTATTTCTATTGATGAAATAGACTTCGATGAGGTGAAAAAAGATTTTTCAAAAGAGATGGAAGCTATAACCTTTTTTACATATCAAGAGATTTTGGAAAAAGGTAAAGCAAAAGGTGTTGACGAAGTTTTAAAAGCAATGGAAAAAGTGGAGCCAGATGACGTTGCAACTATCATTTTCACATCAGGAACTACTGGGCAACCTAAAGGGGTTGTGCTAACACACAAAAACTTTTTAGCCCAAATACCGGACTTAATGACAAGGATTCCTATTTCAGCAGGAAACTTAGCTTTATCTGTTCTGCCTGTTTGGCATTCTTTTGAACGTGAGTGTGAGTATATCATAATGGCTTCTTCTGCTTGCATTTTCTATTCAAAGCCAATTGGCTCTGTTATCTTGCAAGATATGGTGGAAGGAAATCCTACCATTATGCCATCAGTTCCTCGCATTTGGGAAGCTGTGTATGACGGCGTTTGTAAGACAATGCGAAAAAAAGGTGGTATAACTCTTCTTCTGTTTAACTTCTTTTTGACCGTTGGTATTGCTTGGAGTAGACTCTGGCGAAATGTTACAGGAAAGAGAGTTCATTATAACCGTGCTACACAGCTATTATATCCAATTCTTTCTATTATTCCTGCTATAGTGCTATTTCCTTTACATCTTCTAGGCAATGTGTTGATTTTTAAGAAGATAAGAGCAAAGCTTGGCAAACACTTTTTAGCTGGTGTTTCTGGCGGTGGAGCTTTGCCTCCAAACGTTGACGAATTCTTTTGGGCTGTTGGTATTAATATTGTGGAAGGCTATGGAATTACAGAAGCAGCACCTGTGGTGTCTGTTAGGCATATCCCACATCCTATTTTTGGAACAATAGGAGAACCGCTGGATTGTTTGAAAGCAAAGATTATAGGCGAGAATGGAGAAGAATTGCCTGTTGGTAAAAAAGGTGTGCTTCATATAAAAGGTGATAGTATAATGAGTGGCTACTATAACAATCCTGAAAAAACTGCCGAAGCATTAAATGATGGTTGGCTTAATACAGGAGATCTAGCACTGCGAACTATTACAGGTGAACTTGTTATCCGTGGTAGGCAAAAGAACACAATTGTTCTCAGAGGAGGGGAAAATATTGAACCTGCTCCTATTGAGATGAAATTGCAACAATCTCCATTCATCAATCTAGCTGTTGTTTTGGGTCAAGATCAGCGTTATCTTGCTGCATTGATTGTTGTGGATGCAGATACATTACTTGGTTATGCAAAAGCAAATGGTATGAAAGAAGAAACTACTAATGAGCTTATAAAAAATGAAAAAATTAAAAAAATGTATGAAAAGATTGTTTCTGAGCTTGTTTCTCATCATAATGGTTTTAAGCTTTATGAACGCATAAATAAGATTTGTCTTTTGGCAAATGAATTTAAAGTTGGTGTTGAGCTTTCTGCAAAGCAAGACATTATGAGATATAAGATAGAAGATATTTATAAAAAAGAAATAGCGTCTCTTTTTTCTTAGAGAGTGAGGTGTCCTTAGTATGAAAAGAAGCTTTTTTTATTGTTTGCTTCTTGTTCTAAGCTTAGAGATTATAGAGCTAGGACTGCATATAGTGAATACGAGGACACTTCTCTTGCAAAAGTTATTGTAAAAGGCTCTTTGGTTGTAGGCATTATGGACTATTCTCCTCCTTGTGCTTATATAGATTCAACAGGGCAGGCTGTAGGTTTTGATGTTGATATCTTTAAAGAAGTTGCAGAACGACTTGATGTTGATGCAGAATTCAAGGTGATTAACTGGGCAAACAAAGAAGAAATACTTGCGTCAGGAGAAATAGACTGCATTGCTTCTGGATTTACTCTCTCAAAATCGAGACAACTTGATTATTCCTTAACAATGCCAACGTTGTATAATGCTCAAGTTCTAGTTGTTCGTGGCAATTCTAAAATTTATACCGTAGAAGACTTAGAAAATACAAAGGTTGGATATTTGACCAGTAGTAATATATCCCAGATATTTGAAGAGACTCCAGACTCAAAGATGTATTTTAAGCAAGTTGTTTCGTATCCTTCTTTTCTTGTTGCTTTAGACGACTTAAAATTGCACGTTGTTGACGCTGTTTTTATTGATCTTCTTATTATCAAT
>CAJPOH010000057.1 GCA_905372205.1 uncultured Treponema sp. | reverse complement strand
ATCCTCTACAGTCTGCCATTCAAAGTGAATAGCTCTATTTTGTTTTAGATATGAAATATCAATAGTTTCTGTCATCTTTTTTAAGTTAAATTTAGGTGCTGGAAGAGGAGAAATTGGAAGAATTGTAAAGTGTCTCTTTTCTTTTGAAGAGATATCAAAACCATTAATAAAAGCTGAAATACTCCACTCATAACTACCTTCAGATAGAGAAGGAACTTCAATCATACGGTTCTTCTTATCATACAAAGCATTAGGACTTACGCTAGAACCATTTTTCCTTAAAACTAAAGATAATCTATCATAGTTCTCAGACGTATTATAAGAAAATCTAACTCCTTTAGAATAAGCTTGCATTCCATCAATCTTTATATTCTGTATAGGTGCTGCAAGTTTAACACTAGTTAGAACATGAGTAGAAAAATTAGAAGAACCTTTATACCCTATATTACGAGTAGAAACGTCAGAATCTAGCCTAAAAGCTTGTAATTGCACTTGATATGTGTCATTTCCATACTTATGTATCGGGATAGAAATTTGAGTTGCTTTTAGAATAGGAAAGAATGCAATTCTCTTTCCTCTACTATTAAGCACAGCTACTTCATAATAATCAGCATTACGTACTCCCTGCCAACGAAGGCTTAAATCTTCATCTTCCATTACAGAAACTCTAGCATTGTTATAGGGAGAGATAAGAGGTGGAATATCCAAGGGTGGAACGACAGAAAATCTTTTTACTTCAGTCATAGCAAAAATGGATTTATCTGCATTGTAAATTCGCACTTGCCAATAATAAGCATCAGGCTTTAAACTAAGACCTACAAATGAAAAAACAGATGTTTCTTTTTCAAAGACGATATCCTTAAAATCTTTGTCTCTAGCCACTATAAAAGATGTTTTTAGCGGAATAGAGTGTTTCCACGAAAATCTTTGGTTTGTAATTAAAGAAGTGCTAATTTGATAATTATTAGGTGGATATATACTTTTTAGGTCTATATCATAATTAACCTTCTTCACAAACCTTTTATCTGAAATAGTTGAAAAATTTCCTCGCCTACTCTTATACCTAACGGCAAAATACATGTTCCCAGCTTCTTGAAAAGAAGTTGTAATCTCCTTTGAAATTGTTTCTATAGGATTCTCATCATTTTCATTGTTGTAAAACAAAAGCTCATAACTTTCTGCTTCGCACTTTTCTTCCCAAGAAAAATATAAACCTGTAGTTTGAAACGCATTTACGTTACATAAGTACCCATCAATCGGAAACTTTAGACGTGCTTTATTCAAAACTTCTTTTTGAATGATAGTAAAAGTGCGAACTTCTGGATCAGGTAATTTTCCTAAGATGCGTTTTTTTATATTTGGAATAACACGCCAATAATAGGAACCTTCAGTTAAATTTGAAAGCTCTATAGATGTAGGAACTATTTGCATTGTCACTTTTGGGTTACTAAAATCAGGTGTTTCAGATATTTCAAGTGTAGAAGATGAAATAATCTCATCTTGATTCCACGAAAACACAATATCAGGTGGTTCATCATAATAATAAAATGTATTTTCAGTCTTTGGTCTCATCTGTTCAATTTGTGTAACTTTCTCTAAAGAAAGTCTTCTAGCTGAAGAAAGTTTATCTCCATCATATTCAACTTGCCAATATACTGTACCTAATTGCAAAGGATAGGAAGCTTGCCAAAGACGAGTTCCACCTCCTGTAGTTATAAGATTGCCCTTAACTTTTGCTATCACATTCTTACATTCTTTATCTCTTGCAATAATAACATTTGAAGCATTTTCTTCTACGTTTTCTCCATTATTAAAAAAATTCCAAGAAAAAGTTATAGAATAACCATCTTCTGATGTAAATAAATGTTCATTATGCTGAGGAGCTAATGGAATGCAATTAATATTCTTAACTTCAATTTTTTCTCCACTTTCTTCTTGTGGAATAGTTAAACTCTGAAATTCCTTAACCTGCAATGCTTCGCCATCTTCATTGACTATTTCAATTTCTCCTTGAGTTACTTCTATTTCATTCTCACCACCATCTTTTTTATGTATTACAATCTCAGTATCCTTGTCCATTGTGATTATTTTACCTTGAATAGTAAGCGTTTTTTTTTCACCTTTAGACGTAACCACAAAAGAGCCATGAAAGATATTCCCAAAATCATTGGATGATTTCATTTTTAGCCTAATAAGGCTATTTTCTAATAAGTCTAAGGTAGATCCATCATCAAAAACAATGGATGCTTCTGAACCTGAGGCTGTTCGAATCGTATCCAGCTCGTATACAGGTGTGTTGTTTTGTAACATATTCCATGAAAGTGCATCTACATGCTTTCTTGTAGCAGTGCGTTTTTTAAAAACTAATGTTCCAAGTTTATCTGTTGCACTATAGGAGAAACTTGCATAGATATTCATAAAAAATAGAAGGAGAAGAAGAATATCCAAAGTTAAAATTATAACAGTTATGATTACATCATTTTTTTTCAAGTATTTCATATTTCACTTCTTCTTTAAGTTCATCTGTTTTAGGTATACTTTTAGGAACAGGAATACCCACAAGTTGTCTAACCTCATCAAGTGTTTGAGGTCCTTCGGCATTTTTGTAATTAATCACTGCATATATCTGTAGAGGAGCTACTTTTCCCTTAACTTTAATGGGTTGCATAGGTTCTACAATTATTCGATCTTTCAATAATTTATAAGTATTTTCAGAAATTAAAATATCTGTTCCGAAAGGTTTGTTCAAAGCCTCTATTCTGCTTGCTGTGTTTACAGAATCTCCAATCACTGTGTATTCCATTCTTTTTGCAGAACCAATTTGACCTGCAAGCACATAACCTGTATTAATTCCACAACCTATACGCAAAATAGGCTTATCAGGCGTTCCTCTATCCTTGTTAAAATCTAATAAGCTTCGTCTCATCATCAAAGATGCCCTTATCGCAAAATCTGCGTCACGCATTGGGCTTCCTTGTGTTATAGGACACCCCCACACTGCCATAATAGCATCTCCTATAAATTTATCGACTACACCATATGTAACTTCGATACAGTCAACCATTCTAGTCATATAAGCATTCAAAAATTCCACAACATCTTCTGGACTCATGTTCTCAGAGATAGCAGTGAAAGAACGAATATCAGAGAAAAAAATTGTTGCAACACGACGTTCTCCCCCAAGCTTGAGTTCTCCAGATGCAGCCCTTTTTGCAACTTCTTTGTTGACAAATTTACCAAAAGTTTCCTTTAACCTTTCTTTTTCCAATAATCCTTCTGCCATGTTGACAAAAGAATGAGTCAAAAGACCTATCTCATCTTTAGTCTTTGGTCTTAAGTTTATAGAATAGTCTCCTGCTTCAATTTTTTTTGTTGCTTCCACCAAGGAACGTACAGGGCGACTTATGCTCATAGAAAAAAACCATACACCTAATATGGAAGTCAACAAAACTATTGTGGCTAAAATTATGTTTCTTGTCGCTATTTCATACACAGCTTGATATACAAGCCTCACAGGCACTCTTGAAACTGCAACAAAGTTTGCAAAACTTATCTTTTGAGAAGCAACAAAAAACTCTATTCCCTCTTCATCTTTGAATACAAATTGCAACGATTCCTGTTCTGTACTAAAAATACGAGTTAAAAGAAGTTTGCTTTTTTCTGGAATTCCAGCTTTTAAGATTTCAAAATCAGGATGAACTATAACCTCTTTACTATAAGAAAGTGCATAAGTTACAAAAGCTGAGCCAGTTTCCACTATTGATTGTAATTTTTCTGTTGAAAAAAGCACCATGAGCCTGTTTTTATTTCCAGCCTCTTCATAAGGACCTACTAAACAGATCATAGGAAAATCAAAATATGGAGTTGCATTAAGAACAAAAAGCTCTCCAGAGTTTGCAAGACTCATCTCTTCTTCCCTAGATTGCAAAAAAATCTTTGCTAAGTTTTTATCTATCTCATTTGCTAAAAAGAACTTTTCGTTGTAAGAATCCACAATACCGGGAACCCCAATATATGCTATATTAGTATTCCTTTCAAAAAAGTTTTGTTCTGAAAATCTATAAGCAACATCAGATTCTGACACACGTAAGCTATCAAGCAAAAGAAGCGTGTTTGAATGAAGCTCTCTTAACTCTGCCTCCATTCTAGCTGCAAAAACCTGAACTAAAGTTAAGTTATTTTCTTCTGCTCGAGAAGCTGAATCCTGCATAAAAAAATATGAGGAAAGAATAGTAATCAAACCCGTAGAAAAAATCACAATAAGCGTGATAATCACTATTAGCTTAATTACAAGTGGATATTTAACTTTATTACCTTTACCTTTGGGTTCACTCATTCTTAAATCCTTTCGTTTAAGTAAAATTTAACTATACGTATTCAAAACTTATTATCGTCTTTTTCTAATAATTTTTCATCTTTCCATAACTCTTTATTTTCAAAAAAAGAACGAACACAATAATCTTCTAGTATTCTAATAGGACCTTCCGCTCTAAGCCTTTTTCTTGCTTCTGCATTGTGTCGTCTCTCTGAATATGAAGCATAAAACGAGCGTACATCACTTGATTCAAAGTTAGAAGTTTTTTTTAATATTTTGAATGCATCTTCTCTCGATATTGCTTCTAATCTTTCGTCTTTTAGTTTTTCTCTTATAAAAGCAATCTCTTCGTATGAAATACCAAACAAAAACTCTTCTAATGCCCACAAAACTTCTTTAAGTCTTAGCTTTTTTGATATGAAATGAGCCCATTTGTTTCCTACATAACCAGAAAATAAAAAAAACTCACTAGTACCCAGCATAGTTCCAAAAACTGGAGCAATTTTAGTTCTTGCTTCCCAAATTGTGGTTAACATAGAAGAAAATGTAAAAGAGTTCTTATCCAATCTACTTTCCCAAAGATCAGTTAGTGCATAGGCTACTTCTTCTTTCAATTCTGAATTAAGCGTGTCATCCTTTAGGAGAGCTAGATATACGTCCTCTGCCATAATAGTAAACATAATATTAAAAGTTGCCTTATTAAGATCTTCAATATAGGAAGTTTCTAACTTTAGTGCAGAAGCTACTTTAGTAAAAGCTACAAACGTATGAAACTTTGCAACTAGATAAGCTTTTCCTAAGACTGTCTTTGTAGGAAGTGTTAAAAGTGTTGAATCAGAATCGGAAGTACACAAAGACTGCACCAAACTAGTTTCATTTCGAGTTTTGCCTGCAAGCATACTAGCATCCTTTATGGATGGATATTTTGAAATACTAGTTGCTACACGTTCTAAATCAGTTAGTTTTTGTTTAATTCTGTTAAAAGAAATGGAAGATATTGCATTAACTTTATCAAAAACCTTAACTACTAACTCTCGCTCTTCATCAGTGAAAGTTATGATTCTTTCTGGTTGTTGTTTTGGCTGTTGCTTTGCTATAGGCACCTCATCCTCTCCAATAATTTTAAATGAAACGTACTTTGATCGTTTGTGCGTGGATTATACAACAAAATACTAATATTTATCAATATTTTTTTAAAATTTCTAATATCTTTTTCAAAATATCTTTAGGGAGGCACTGATTAATTCGACAGCGAATTAATCAGTGCCATCATATAAATTCTCTATCTTTCGATAAGTTGCCGTTTAACTGCAATTTACGGAGCAATCTTTTAGAAAGTAGCTGGAACCGCTGTTAAATGCTCCGCCTAGTAGCTATCGCTGGCGGTAGCCTAGCTTTAATCAGCGGTTTCTTAGATTTCTATTTAGCCACAAGCTCAATAATAAGAACTGAATCGTATGCAGGATGTCCTGAAGCAAGCCCTATTCCCACTTGATTAAACTTCTTATCCAAGATTCTATCTCTACATTCCCTACTCGGTAGACCATCATTGATTAAAAAAGCTAATACAAAATCTCTTGCAGTAAAAGCTCCATAAAAAGAATCCTCACTCCAACTAGATTTAGCAAAACCTGCTTTCCTTATTCTATCTATAGAGGTAGAGCCATCTGAAGCTACGCACCCTAGTTTTCCTGAATAAACACTGTCTTTTGCAAGCCAAAGAGCAACACTACATAGATTTTCATTCATGCTCAAAGCTTGCATAGGTTCTGTATTTTTTAACACTTCTATACATTCATAAACAGCTTTACTTCCTTCATTAGACCTCACCTTTCTTCCTACTCCATCCACATAGTCCATACCATCAAAAGTACTTAGACGCTCCTTTAAGATTTCGATATAACCCTGAGG
The DNA here is from genome assembly GCA_905372205.1 of uncultured Treponema sp. GTDB lineage: Bacteria > Spirochaetota > Spirochaetia > Treponematales > Treponemataceae > Treponema_B. Next base: position 173 of record CAJPOH010000057.1, on the reverse strand, counting down.
ATTCGTTCTAACAAAATTCAACTCATTTAGTATTTCCTTTGAAGTTGGTAACTGGTAATTGGTTTTTTTAGTAGATTCTCCAAAGTCCATTACAAGCACTGAATCATATCTAGGATGTCCTGAAGCAAGCCCTATTCCCACTTGATCAAATTTTTTATTTAAAATATTTATTC
>CAJPOH010000056.1 GCA_905372205.1 uncultured Treponema sp. | reverse complement strand
TATATAATAGAAGAGTATTATTTTTGTTTCAAGATATCGAATTGTTTTGCACACATTAGGATAGTGTTGAAGTTTTTTTGTTGATATGATAGCATTACATCGTTATTGGGATATATTTGTGTTTTAATAATATAAGGTAGTAAATGAGTTTTTTGGGAGAGATATTTATGACTAAGACAAAAGGAACTGTGTCGGGCATTAATGGCAACATGATTAGTGTCAAATTTGAAGGTCTTGTTACCCTTAATGAAGTAGGTTATGTGGAAACTGGTAGCCAAAAACTAAAAAGTGAGGTTATTAGAATACGTGGGAATGTAGCTCAGCTCCAGGTTTTTGAAATTACAAAAGGAATTAAGGTAGGAGAGCAAGTTGAGTTTACAGGTGATCTCCTTTCTGTTGAATTAGGTCCTGGTCTTTTGGGACAAGTGTATGATGGACTTCAAAACCCACTTCCTGAACTTGCTGAAAAAGCAGGCTATTTCTTGGAAAGAGGTGTCTATCTTAATGCTTTACCACGTTCTATATCTTGGAAATTTACGCCTATTGCTAAGAAAGGGGACTCTGTGGTAAGAGGCGATGTTTTGGGTACAGTTCCCGAAGGGAGTTTTACCCATAAAATAATGCTTCCTTTTGATATGTATAAAAAATACAAAGTTTCCTTCATAAAGGAAGAAGGGGAGTATTCTGTTGATGAAGTGCTTGCAAAGGTTCAAGATGAAGATGGAAAAGAATATCCTATCACAATGAGCTTTAAGTGGCCTGTTAAACGTCCTATAGATTGTTATGAAGAAAGGTTAAAACCTACAGAAACTCTTGTTACAAAGATGAGAATTATGGATACATTCTTCCCAGTAGCAAAGGGAGGAACTTATTGTATTCCAGGTCCTTTTGGTGCGGGAAAAACTGTCTTGCAACATGCAACTAGTAAGAATGCTGAAGTTGATATAGTTATAATTGCAGCCTGCGGGGAACGTGCTGGTGAAGTTGTTGAAACTCTTAAAGAATTCCCAGAATTGATTGACCCACGAACAGGAAGAAGCTTGATGGAAAGAACTATCATCATTTGTAATACTTCTTCTATGCCTGTAGCAGCTCGTGAGGCTTCTGTTTATACAGGTGTAACCTTGGCAGAATATTATAGACAAATGGGTTTGCATGTTCTGCTTTTGGCAGATTCAACTAGTCGATGGGCTCAAGCATTGCGCGAAATGTCTGGTCGTCTCGAAGAGATTCCAGGTGAGGAAGCTTTCCCTGCATATCTTGAATCTTACATTGCAGCATTTTATGAAAGAGCAGGTATTGTTCGCTTAAAAGATGGTAGCAAAGGTTCTGTAACAATTGGTGGAACAGTATCTCCTGCAGGTGGTAACTTTGAAGAGCCTGTTACACAAGCAACACTAAAAGTTGTCGGTGCTTTCCATGGACTTTCACGAGAGAGAAGTGATGCTAGAAAATATCCTGCAATTCATCCGCTTGAATCATGGTCAAAATATGTTGGCGTTATAGAAAAAGAAAAAGTTGATTATGGAAGACGTTTTTTGCGTCGTGGTGCAGAAGTAGAGCAGATGATGAAGGTTGTAGGCGAAGAAGGAACCTCTATGGAAGATTTTATTGTCTATCTTAAAGGTTCACTACTAGATTCAGTTTACTTACAACAAAACTCATTTGACAAAGTTGATGAAGCTGTTTCTGTGGAAAGACAACGCCATGTGTTTTCTCTTATAATTAAAATATTAGGTTCTTCTTTTACCTTTGAAGCAAAAGATGAAGCTCGTTCTTTCTTTAATAAGCTACGCCTTTTGTTGATTGACTACAATTATATTGAATGGGGAACTACTGACCTTACAATCAAAGAAGATGAAATAAATAATATGGTGAATAGAAAGAGTGAAAGTATTGAAGATGAGGCTAAAAGATTATTAGAGGTGGTGGCATGAAAAGAGTTTATAGTAAAATAGAATCTATTAACGGTTCGGTTATTACAGTTAAGGCAGATGGAGTGAGTTACGGCGAGTTAGCTTCTGTGAAGACACGCTTTGGTGTTTCTTTGGCAGAAGTGAATAAATTGGATGGATCTCTTGTTTCTCTCCAAGTGTTTCAAGGCGGTCGTGGTGTTTCAACAGGTGATGAAGTTGAGTTTTTAGGTAAGCAAATGCAGGTTAGTTTTTCTGATAACTTGCTTGGTCGCATCTTTAATGGTTCGGGGGTTCCTCGTGATGCAGGTCCTTCATTGCAAGAAAACATGATTGCTATAGGTGGTCCTTCTGTCAATCCTAGTAAAAGAATATTGGCAAAGAGAATGATTAGAACAGGAATTCCTATGATTGATGTTTTTAACACTCTTGTTGTTTCTCAAAAATTGCCTATATTTTCTAGCTCAGGTGAACCATATAACGAACTTTTAGCTCGCATTGCTATGCAGGCTGAAGTTGATGTCATAGTTCTTGGTGGCATGGGCTTAAAGTATGATGATTATCTATATTTCAAAGATACGTTGGAAGAAGCTGGTGCATTGAGCCGAACTGCTATGTTTATTCACACAGCACAAGATCCAACTGTTGAGTGTTTGATGATTCCTGATATGTGTCTTGCGGTTGCAGAGCAATTTGCAATTAAAGGAAAGGATGTTTTAGTTCTCTTAACAGATATGACAAACTTTGCAGATGCAATGAAAGAAATTGCTATCATTCAAGAGCAAGTTCCTTCAAATAGAGGTTATCCTGGAGACTTATATAGCCAGCTTGCAGCACGGTATGAAAAGGCTGTAGATTTTGATGATGCAGGTTCTGTAACAATTTTGGCTGTTACTACAATGCCTGGTGATGACGTAACTCACCCAGTGCCAGATAACACAGGCTATATCACAGAAGGTCAGTTCTATTTGAAAAATGGACGCATTGAGCCATTTGGAAGTCTTTCACGTCTAAAGCAAAACGTTAATGGAAAAACACGTGGAGATCACCGAGCTTTAATGGATAATATGATTAAGCTATATTCAGCATACAAAGATACACTAGAAAAGAAGTCTATGGGCTTTATGATGAGTGATTGGGATGCAAAACTATTAAAATATGGTGCTATGTTTGAGTCGAGGATGATGGATCTATCTGTGAATATTCCTCTCGAAGAAGCATTAAACGAAGGTTGGAAAATGCTTTCTGAGTGTTTTACACCAGAAGAAACAGGTATAAAATCTGATTTGATTAAAGAGTTTTGGCCTTCTAAATAGAGGAAAGTTGCTATGGCTATAAAGTTAACAAAAAATGAGCTTAAAAATCAAAAAGAAGCTCTTAAAATGTATAAAAGGTATTTGCCAACTTTACAACTAAAAAAGCAACAATTGCAAACTGAAATACGAGATATTGAAAATAGAGTTCGCTCTTTAAGAGAGAATAAAAAGGCTTTTGAGGCAGAGTTTGAAAAATGGGTTTCTATCTTTGGAGAGACAGGCTTTTTTCATTCAAGACTTTTGAAAGTTGAGAAAGTCCATACGTCTACAGGAAACATTGCAGGTGTAACTATACCTGTGTTTAGTGGTGCAGATTTTCAAAGAGGGCGTTATGAGCTTTATTCTTATCCTCTTTGGGTAGACAAAGCTTTGCAAAAGATGGAAGAAGTTTTGTTGTTGGATTTGGAAGCTAATGTATTGGAAGAACAAGTTCGTCTTCTTTCTAATGAACTTAGGACTACAACACAACGTGTTAATCTTTTTGAAAAAGTGAAGATTCCTCAAACACGTGCAAATATAAAGCGTATTTCTGTTTATTTAGGAGATCAACAAGTTGCTGCTGTTGTTAGAGGTAAGATTTCAAAGAAAAACCTTGAACGTGTTTCGGATGAGAGGTAAGAATAATGATTGTTCCAATGAAAAAAATAACGCTTTTAGCCTTAGAAGCAGATAGAGAATGTTTGATAGAAAAGTTAAAAAAAGAAGGTGTGGTTCATGTTGAAAAGGTGCAAACAACAGGGGAAGATTTAACAAAATTAGTTAATATAGAAAGAGATTTGAGTATTGTGAAAAATCTTCTTCTTGAGTTTCTTCCAAAAAAACAAACAGAAGAAAGGCCTTCGTGTTTATCTCATGATGAAACTTTAACATTTGCTAATAGTGTTTTGAGTTTGTATGAATCTCACAAAGAAGATATTGCAAAGGCTGGGAAGATAAGAGAAGAACTTTTAAGATGTGAGGTATGGGGAGATTTTAATCTTAAAGATTTTGACTTCTTAAGGGAAAAAAATATTAAGCTCATTCCTTTTGAAATGTCGTTGAAGGCTTTTTCTGATGTAGAGCTGACAAAAAACTTAAAACTTATACTTGTAAACACAAAAAATAAAGTGGCTCATACTCTTGCAGTTCTTTCAAAAAATGAAGAGTTGCCTCAAAATCTTTCACCTGAAATTAAACATTTTATGCTTCCTACTTTTTCTACTTTTGAGTTGAAAGAAAAGTTTGAAGTTTTGAAAGCAAAAATTACATCTTATGATCAAGAAATGGCAAAAATGGCTTGCTATATGAATTCTATCGACAAGGCTTTGGCAGTTTGCAGAAAAGAGATTGAAACAGAATGTGTTCGTCTTAGTATGCCTCAATTGCAAGTTTCTAATAACAATTCAAATATCATATCTCTTACGGGCTATGTTCCTTGTAAAAAAACAGATGGGGTAGCCAAACTAGCTAAGGAAAATGGCTGGGGCTATATTGCAAAAGAGCCTAATGCAGATGATGCTGTTCCTACGCAACTAAAACATAATAAGTTTGTAAATCTTATTTCGCCACTTACAGACTTTTTGGGAACATTACCAGGATATAGAGAGCCTGATATTTCTTTGTGGTTTTTGCTTTTCTTTGGCATATTCTTTGCAATGATATTTGGCGATGCTGGTTATGGTTCAATTCTTACTCTTCTTTCTATCTTTGTTGCAGTGAAGGCAAAGATGGCAAAAAAGCCTATACATACTGGCGTTTATATGTTCATGTATTTAGGCTTTATGACGGTTGTTTGGGGAACATTAGTTTGTAATTGGTTTGGAATTAATCCTAATATGTTACCAAGTTTCTTTAGACAGATATCATGGGAGCGAATTGCTAGTGTAAGCCATTCTGGTGTAGAGAATGTCAATCAAAATACTAATCTTATGCACTTGTCTTTTACTTTGGGTTTTGCACAACTAGCTATAGCACACATAATTGGCGTGTTTAGAAACATAAAGAGTCCGAAGTTTTTGGGTGATGTTGGCTCTCTTGGCATGCTTACAGGAATGTATTTTGTTGTGTTGCAATTGGTTGTGAAAATGCCTCTTCCTTTTGACCAGCAATATATTTTGATTTTGATAGGTGTGGGTTTTGCTCTCAACTTTATATTTTCTAATTATGAAACAGGTATCGTGCAGTCTATTTTAGAAAGCTTAAAAAACATAATCAACATGTTGCTTGGTGTTGTGAATGTTTTTGCAGACATTATGAGCTACATAAGACTTTGGGCTGTAGGTCTTGCAGGAGGAGCAATTAGTCAAGCTGTAAATACAATGGCAGGTCCCACATTGACTGGAGCTTTGATTGTTGCAGGTATGGCTATTTTGTTATTCGGACATGGTTTAAACTATGCTATGAATGTGCTTTCTGTTATTGTACATGGTGTTAGACTAAACACTTTGGAATTTTCTAATCATTTAGGCTTGACGTGGTCTGGCTTTAAATATGAACCTTTTAATGAATAAACTTGGAGGATAGTATGATGGATTTAAGTTTAGGTTGGTTTGGTGCTGCTTGTGCGTTGGGTATTTCTGCTATTGGTTCTGCTATTGGGCTTGCTATTGCAGGACAGGCAACAGTGGGTGCTTGGAAAAGGTGTTATATGAGCAATAAGCCAGCTCCATTTATTTTGGTAGCTTTTGCAGGTGCACCTTTGACACAGGTTATTTATGGATTTTTGCTTATGCAGACTATGATTGGCAAGGTCTCTGGTATTCATCCATATTTCTTACTTGGCTTGGGTATTGTTTGCGGTGCTGCAATTGCTTCTTCTGCTATAGCTCAAGGAAAAGCTGCTGCTGCAGGTTCTGATGCTTTGGCTGAGACTGGTAAAGGCTTTGTACAGTATATTACCATCTTAGGTCTTTGCGAAACTGTTGCTCTTTTTGTAATGGTTTTTGGCATGATGATGGTGAATAACAACTAATTGTTTATTCGTTTTGAAAATAGGGGACGCTAAAGCTAAAGGCGTCCCTTTTTTATTTATGATAGGTATGAAAAAAGAAAGAGTCTTCACATTAGAAGCAGAACTAGAAGTGCCTTTGAAAAAACTAGAAGTGCAAACGCTGTCGATAAAAGCTGATAGCTTTGAAAATGCAAAGGAAGCTTTTTTAGCAAGCTTGCAAGAAAACAAAGGAATTAAATGCCTAGAAGTAGATAAAAAGGCAAGTGTGTTGCCAGGCATTATTTCTTTTTCTATAGCATTGTTACTAAC
>CAJPOH010000055.1 GCA_905372205.1 uncultured Treponema sp. | reverse complement strand
TGAAAAAATATTGTTTGTTGTTTTTAATTTTTTTGCTTTTTGCTTGCAAACAAAAAGATGAAGATGTAACGCAAGAACAACTGAAAGAATTCACTAAGACTGTAGAAGGTGTTGCATTTAAGATGATTAGAATAGAAAAAGTGAAGAAAACACCATTAGGAAAAGGAACAGGCAAAGAAAGGATTGTAACATTATCACCTTTTTATATAATGGAAACAGAAGTTACTCAAGAATTGTATAAGGCTGTTACAGGTTTGTCTCCTAGTAGCTTTGATGGGATTTCTGTAGGCAAAGAAACACCTCAAGGGGAAGTGCAAGGGAAACGTCCTGTAGAAACGGTGAATTGGTATGAAGCAGTTCTTTTTTGCAACAAACTTACAGAAAAAATTATGGGCAATACTGATGAATGTGTGTATATGATTACAGATATGGAAGAAGAAGAAGGGAAAATAGTAGATGCTAAAGTAACCTACGATATGAAAAAACTTGGATTTCGTCTTCCTACAGAAGCAGAGTTTGAGTATGCAGCTAGAGGGGGAAATGAAAACTTAGTATTTGCAGGTGGAACTTATACTATTAGTGATCCAACTGGGGAAGAACACGCTTTACCACCTCTTAAAGAAGTGGCATGGTTTAATAAGAATTCTAATAGTGCGACTCATGAAGTTGCAAAAAAGAAACCTAATGGTTATGGGCTTTTTGATATGAGTGGTAATGTGATGGAATGGTGCAATGATTTTTATGTCAAACCCATTCCCGAAAATGTGGAAAAAGATCCAGTAGGAACTGATGAAGATACAGGTTCTCATACATGCAAGGGGGGCGGTTATGGGTTTGGTGGATATTCATCTTGCACGGTAACTGCTAGATCAGCAAATGTTTCATATTCTTGTGCAGATGATATGGGATTTAGGGTGGTCTGTAGGTTGTAAAATCTCATTTGTTTAATCTCAAGTATCACTCTGATGCTTGAGATTATTCTTTATCTTGTCAAACCTCTCTTATCAAAGTAGTCATACTCAAATCTATAATCCTATGGTATAATGTGAATAGTTTTTTAGAGGTGACATATGCGAAGGGTGTTTTGTGTTTTCATTGTTTTTTTGTTATTCTTTGGTTGTAGGCATTATGAGCAAAATGAGCAAGGTGAGAAATTAAAAAATGTGGAAATCATAGTGCTTGATGGAGTGAATGGATCTCCTGTAAGTCAAACCATATTAAAGATATACGAAAAAGATAAACTAGAACGTACTTTAATAGTTCAAAATGGCAAAGTAGACGTAGCTTTAAAAGAGGGACAGTTTTATGACTTCAAACTAGAAGGAAGAAAAAACTTAAAGCCATACTATGCAGCTTCTTTGGTTAGTTCGTATTTAATAGAAAAAAACACTAAGCATATCACAATATTACAAGCTCCTTTGAGCAAAATCACCAAAAATACTATTACCCCAGAAGTGAGTGAAGTCAAAATAGAAAATCAAAAAATAGAAAAATGGAATAAAACACCAGTTTCAATCTTAAAAGGTGTCTCTTTTACCTTGAAAAGTGCTTACCCGTGTGAAGAAATTAAACTTGAAACACCTCATCCAATGATGGCTTTAGGCTATGTTCCTTCAACAATGGATGAGGAGAATTGTGTTCTTTCAGCTATTCAAACTAACAAAAAAGAAGGAGATAGCTATGTTTCTTTGTATGAAGCACATCTTGATTCCATCAAAATTAAAGCTGAAATGGACATTGTGATTGTAGCTTATGATGTTGCAGCTAATAGAATCGAGCATCATGTAAGAATATTTCCTGAAGAGAATGCAATATCTGAAGATGAATCTATCAAAATTGAAGATTTAAGGCTAAAGCTGAAAATGTATCCCACACCATCACAAACTTTTGCTATAGGAAAAGATCCTACAACTGGTCGTTCCACTCACTATGAAGCAACTTTGTTCTTCAATGTAAAAAAGGGTGTAGAACATGTGGACTGTTCTAGTTTTGAGCTTTATAGAAAAGAAAAAACACAAAAAGATTTTGTTTTAGTTAAAAGAATAGAAAACGTTTCTAACTCGCCTGACCATAAGATTATTGACACTGACGGAATATTAGAAGAAGAAAAAGAATATAGTTATAAGATAGTAGCTTTTAGTAAAGGCAATGCAAAAAGTTCATTTGAAAATGTTCCAGAAGTTATTGTAAAAGTTATGCGACCTTCTTCCTTAATTCTTACAAGTCCTCAGCATAATGCTATAATAAAATATAGTGAGGCAAAAAATTTGTCATATAGCCTTAAAATTGCAACACCTAAAATACTAGAAAATGCAAAGTATATGGAGCTAGGTTTTATGCTTTCGGAAAGAGGTGGCAAAGCTTGCTATGCTTGCAAGTTCAAATACGTTTTTAACAAAAAAGGAGATGACGAGTTATATTTTGCTACTCTTTCTGATGTCAAAAAAACTCCATCTGGAATGTATCTTAAAACAGAATATTCTCAAAAACTCATCAGTATTACGTCCAAGCCAGTGCAAACTATTGTTGATGTTAATGATATTGATGGGGTGGTTACTCTTACAAAAGACTTTATAACCTTGCCAATCAATTTAGTTGCAACTCCATTCTCATATCAAAAAGGAGCTACATACTATTGGGACATTGTTGATTGGGGGCTAGTTGATAGTCTTGATGTGAGTTATGATGATTTTCCTTGTCATGTAGTGTGTGATGGAAATAACGATGGAAGTTCAGAAGTTATCTACTATTTTAATGATAAAGCACATGGTAGTAATGCTTGGAATGGTAGAGAAGTTTTTAGCATAAAATATTAGGAGATGATATGAAAAGAATTTTAATGTTTTTGCTTATCATAGTATTTTTTTCTTGCAAGTATGATGTGCCGTTTTCCCAAAAAACTGTAGAAAAAAAAGATGTTAAAAAGTTTCAAGAAGAAACTAAAAAAGCATATTTTGGATTTGAACCTTCTCTAATAGGTGATTCTTCTATAAATGCAAAACTCTTATACATTAGTCAAAGTGATTTAGATGCTACTATTAAAGCAATTGAAAACTTAAATTGCACGATAAAGTCAATAAAAGATGGAATAAGAGAAAACGAAAAATATGTTCATATAAAAGCTCTTGGAGACTACCCAAGCACACTACGAGAGTTAAGAAAATTAGAAAAAGTTGTTTTTGCAGAGCCTGACTATATTATAAGAGATGTGGGAAAGATTCAAAGCAATAGCGTTTTAGAAAGAGATGAAAAAGTTCTGAATTTAAAAAATGAAGGATTGGGCAAGCCTTTAAATGATACAGAGCTAGAAGGGCGTTGTTATTCGTTAGAGATAACAGAAGCATTAAGAGCATATACAAAGTTCGGTTTTGGGGAGAATAAAGTGTGGGTGGGTATTATTGACGGTGGCACTAATGCAAATCATGATGACTTAAAATATGAAGATGGAAGCAATGTTGTTAAAGTGCTAAAAAGTGCTTATGACGATTCAGGTCATGTGTTGGATTCTCCTATGGAAGTTTTAAGTGGAAACTCAGATGCAGATAAAGGGCAAGGACATGGAACACACTGCACGGGAATACTAGCTGCTGTTGGCAACAATGAAAAAGGAATTGCAGGTGTTGCGTGGAAGAATGTTAATTTAGTTTCTTACAAAGTTTTGTATGAAGGGGCTGGAACTAGCCAGACAATATATTCTTCACTTAAAGCATTGGTTGATGATGTGCGAACTAGAGTTTCAGAAAGCGAACAACGGACAGTTCCTTGTAATCTTTCTTTGGGAGGTGGCAAAGCAGAACAGTTTCCTCTCGAAATTATAAATTATGCTCTCTCAAAAGGTGTGTTGCCAATTATTGCTATGGGTAATGATGGGCAACATATTCAAACTTATCCTGCCGCTTTTCCCGGCGTTTTGTCAGTAGGTGCAACAGATGGAAAAGATGAAAAGGCAAATTTTAGTACTTCAGGAGAGTGGATTAACGTTGTAGCTCCAGGACAGGCAATTTTAAGCTTGGACAGTAAAGAAAAAAGTTTATACACATATAAGAGTGGCACTTCTATGGCAACACCTTTTGTTACGGGTATGGTGGCTTATCTTCTTTCGTTTAATCCTCATTTAACGCCTTATCAAATTATTACGCTTTTGGAAGAAACAGCAGATAAAGTAGATTCTGATTTTGCAAAGTATGATGAGAAAGGCTTTTCGTTATGCTATGGGTATGGACGAGTGAATGTGTATGAAGCAGCAAAAAGAGTGAAAGAAGGAAAATTACCAGAAGTTGGTAAAAACTATGTGGAAACTACGTTAAAAATAGAAGTGCCTTTGAATGATGAACCTATATATCTTTATGATGAAAATGTTCTTATCACTATTACTTTGGCAAAAGAAATTTCAGGAAAGTATATAGGAGAAATCAGAGGCTTGTGGCCTAAAAACTATGATGTTGTGTATAAAGGTGTAGCAAAGAGAATAACGATTGATAATTCTAGTGATGTGAGTGTGGTGTTTTAGGAGGGGCTAAGGAATCGCATGAATTAAAGCTAGACTACCGCCAGCGATAGCTACTAGGCGGAGCATTTAATCAGTGCCTCTTTAAGGGATGCTTAACCAATATAGGGAAGATTTTAGCCTTAAACCAGCAGACAATAGAAGAAACCTAGCCTCACATATAATTTGTTTAATTGAAAAATAGTAGTTTTTTTTGCTATAATTCAAGAAGAAGTTGGAGTAATGCTAGATTGATATTTCTATAGCTGGGCAAGGATAGATTCAAGTCTAAACATTGCTTTGTTAAGATTGGAAACATCTGAAAACCAGTAAATATTTTTAGAAATTCCCATGACTTGCAAGTGAGGGGGTTAACATGAGCAAGCAGATTACTCAAATTTTTGATAATAAAGAAGAAGATGGATTTGGAACTGTTACTGTAGTTACAATAGATGAAGATGGCATGCAATATGCTTCTACTGAAGCTTACTATCCTGGATATCCTAAAGAAGATGCTATTGCGAGAGCAACACAAAATGCGTTAAATAAATAAATATTAAATCTAAAGCTTTACATTTTTTTAAGATGATGGCAAACGATTATTCTTGGAACACAGCTTGAATAATCGTTTGTCTAAAAATTGTTGGCTTGCATCTTAAAAAAAGATGTAAGTCATGAACCTTAGTTATTTACGACAGACAATGCGAAATCCTCTATCTCTTGAGATGCTTTCGGGAAGTTGTGTATTACTATTATCAGGACGAGTAGCCAATTCTGAAAGAGTCGTAACATACATATAAGATCCACCTTTTTGGATTTTTATGGACTTATTAGCATCAGGAATTGCTACACCACTATAGTCCTTTTCGTATTGTTTGTTTTCTTCAAGCTCACTCCACCAATCATTGCACCACTCCATTACATTTCCTGCCATATCATATAAGCCATACTCATTAGCTTTTAGTTTTTTTACTTCGTGAGTTCTTCTTTGAGTATTAGGATGAAGATCTGTCCACGCGTATTCAAGAACTCGCTTTTTAAATGTTTTTTCATCTTCATTAGGCTCTTTATGTACACCTGGGTATTCAGCGTCTTCTTTTCCACCCTTTGCAGCCCATTCCCATTCGGCTTCTGTTGGCAATCTATAACCTTTTTTTGAAAAATCTACAGATACTTCAGCTTTTGTGATGACATTTGGATATTTTGTATTTGTTTTTTCAATATTTGTTATTGTGTATACGCATTCACTTTCAGACCCTGTAACAGCCTTTGTTAGCTCATTGCAAAAATTAACTACATCATACCAGCTCACAGATTCCACAGGTCTTTTTGTCTGCTCCTCTCCTTGTGCTGCTTGTTTTGATGGTTTAGTAGAATCGCCATTAAACCAGCTTGGATTATCTTTCATAATAGCATTCCATAATTCTTGAGTTACTTCATTTTCCCCCATATAAAATTCTGATATACTTTCTATCGTATGAATGGGATTTACAGCAAATGAGGCTGAACCAAGCTTTATATTTTTTCCTTCAGGAATTTTTTTCATTACAAATGAAACGCCTTCAACTGTAATGTTGAATTCAGGCGGGGTAGGCTGAGGTGTGGGAGTGTTTTCTTTAAGCGTTACAGAGACTGTTGTTGACGACACAACTTTTAGTGTTGCTTTGTTTTTATCCGTACCATCTTGTGTTGCTCCGCTCCATGCTTCAACTTCATAATTGGTTTCGGGGGCAACATTGAAATTGATAACCTCATCTTTTGTTGCTGTATCACCTGATTTGAATTCAGCTCCTCCATTTGTACGTTTTGCAGTGAGTATGCCATGACTGGGATTGGAGAATGTGATAACAAAGGTTTCAGGATTAGGTTGAGGTGTGGGAGCACTTTCTTTAAGCGTTACAGAGACTGTTATTGAGGATGCAACTTTTAGTGTTGCTTTGTTTTTGTCCGTACCATCTTGTGTTGCTCCGCTCCATGCTTCAACTTCATAATTGGTTTCGG
>CAJPOH010000054.1 GCA_905372205.1 uncultured Treponema sp. | reverse complement strand
CGGGGTTTGCATACCCAATGCTGTACAGAATGGGGTCAGTACATTAGCTAATGTATAGTCATAACATTAGCTAATGTACTGTTTTCACATCCTCTAATGTACCGCTACAACATATAGTATGTACGCTTATAGGGAAACATTGATTAACTCACCTATCTATTACCTGGCTTTCCAATTTGCAATCAATGCTCCCTTTAACTTTTTATTAAAGCAACAAGCTTAGCCTTTTAGTTTAATTTTCACTTTATAGGTAAAGCAAAGCGTGCTATTCTTTTGGACTTTCAGCACTGCCTCAAGTTCATTTTGGCTTTTGTCTATCAAGCTACTGACATCAACGGACGTTTTGTAAGCGTGGAAGTTTTGCCCTATAGCGTCAAGTTTTTCAAAATTTGTTTGATAGCTAGGTAAGTCAGCATTCAACACAGAATACCCATATTTTTCATCATAGATCGAAAATGCAAGATAAATTTTCTTATCAGTGGTGTTTATTTCATTCCTATCTATTTCTATTACACTATAAGCATTGTTTCTGAAGTTTTTTCCTTCGCTCTCATTCTCATAACTCCATGCAAGTTGTGCAGTATTGAATGCAACAGCTATAGCCCCCCTATCATTATTTTTTGTACTTCCATCTTCTGCCACAACCCAAAGACGCAAATGAGTAGGTTGATTAGGCAACATAACAACTTTTGCAGAGTGAGTGCCTTTATTACTTGGATCATTAGTCATTTCCCCTTCAGATTGCCCTTCAATTGGTTTACCTGTAAGTGGGTTTACAATTTGATATTTCACACTTGCCCTAGGACTCACTGTTTTGACCGTGATAGTGTCTGATTTTACACCATACATATCCGAGTATTGCATAGCAATAGTATTATCAACCCACTCAATATTGTGAGTTAGATATGGAACCGAGCCTTGTTCTCCCGTCCACACGAACTCAGCATTTGTTGCAGGAATTTTAGTTCCCGTGAGTGTGTACTCGTATGTAGCCTCTTCGTATTCATTCTCATCAAGAGGAACAATCTTTATAGCAAAAGTCTGCTCCACAACTTCATTATTCACAAGTAAATCCACTTCTCTATCAGCTTGCCAGCGTGTGCGACCATCGCTACCATTAAAGCTCTTAATATTGCACTTTACTTCAGAATCTTTGACACCAATCCATACTTCTTTCATCACATTTGTTCTGGTTTGTACAAGTAAAGTAGCTTTTTCACCTGCTATTATTCCTTTCCACCCATTCGGCCTTCTTACAGCATTAACTCCCACAACCAAAGGCAATGGTGATTTTTTTCCCGACCATTTCAGCTTAAATGCCAATTTAAGAGGTGAATACTTAGCAGTGTCTATAGGATGAATTGTAAGTTCAACAGGATGTGAAGCACCATCTGCAATATTTTCAAAAATATGCTTTGCTGCGTAAACATAATCTCCTTCTTTTTTGATTTGAACGTCCACTCCTTGCTCGGAACCCACCTTAAATGTTACTTTGCTTATAAGATTTTGCATTCCTGTGCCAACAGAAACAGTAACCTTCTTGCCATCAAAAATATGCTCAGGGTTTATTCCATCTATCAGATGTTCCATAAATTCTTCTGGAAGTGGATTTTTATCAGTACCTTTTTCATTAATCTTAAGAATATTCACATATTCTCTAGGAACTCCTGGTAAAGCTCCACCGCCTTTCACACAGAATTTCCACGTCACACCTTTAGAAATACCCTCATAGCCTATAAATTCAATTACCACATTGGTTGAACTATCTTGAGTTACGGGAATGCTTGGGGTTATTTGCCATTGATTAGCAAAATCACTTGGCTCCACATTTAGCTTATTTCCATTCACTTTTACTTCTTTGCACAAAAATTCATATTCATAAGTGTTTATGTATGCCAAAATATCTGCAGAGTTTCCATGAACTTTGTGAAGAGGATTTGTAGTTCCATCAGCTATTTTATCCAAGAATGTCGCTTGTGGCAGATTTTTGTCTTTCGAAATTTCTATGAGAGTTGGTTTTATTTCCTCTAGGATGCCATCACCCTGTGCTTTAAATTTTAAGATTTTAGGCGAATATGCTCCATCATCTTTTGGAGTTATTGTAATGGTTATAGGTGTTGCATTAACTCCATCAAGTTCCATCCTTCCTTTTATACCAAAAGTACCATCTCCTATGTCTGTAATATCATTTTCTTTATATGCTAAGTCATTTAATTTAATCTCTTTCACTTCTGCCTTGCAGATTAGTCTGATATTTAGGTGTGTTCCTTTCACTTGGAGCGTTGGTTCTGAGTTTGCTTCAAGACCTTCTACAAATTCAGCTGGTAGGCCATACTCATTCATTCCATTGAATTCATATTCTACTTCGATTTGACCAGGTGCTTTGTATGCAAGATGGAATGTCCACTTAGTTTCATGATAGGTTTCAGCATCAATAGGTATTACATTGATTGAAACATTCTTACCTTGAGGCTTTATCCCTGTGATATCACTAGAACACGCCCAAACATCATTGCCTTCATTGTCTTGTTTTTTCTCTGCATTGCAAACAGTGCCATCAATAGTTGCACTCTTAATTTGCTCTAAAGGACATTGCACTTCAACTGTGGCACCTTCTACAGCAATGAATTCAGGTTCGTTTATATTTGTTTCATCATATAACTTCGTAAGTATTTCAAGTTCAGAAACTTGACTTTCTCCATCTATAAAAAGATCTGTTATAGGAAGGTCTACTGTATTAGTTGAACGTTTTAAGCAGAAAAATAGAAAAGCAAATTTCCCTTCAGCTTCAATTTCTATAGCTATTTCTTTTTCATCACCTTTTTTATCTATCAAAATAGGAAATAATACTTGAGATGCTAAATCTTTAGTATGAATAACATCATAAACTTTTCCGTTTATTTTGCAAGAACTCCAGTCTTTGGTTATACTCATTATGCTTATTAAAGCTTCACGACCGTCCATCATAGCTTTAACACTCTTATCTCCGTCTAAAACTTTTTGCATTTCTAAAGGGTCTACTAAAAGAAACTCACCTTTTATAGTACTTGTAGGAACTACTGAGATAGCATCTATTAACGAAGAAGGCAAAACTGACTTTTTCACTTTCACGCTATATTCAGTACTTTTTGGTGCATCTCCTACGGAGATTGTAAGGATAGTTTCTTCTCCTTGAAGGTTTAAAGTGAATTTTCCATCTTCACTTTTGTTTGAATTAAAGAATTTAGAGGCATTGGCTGGTTCTGTTTCAATGCTAATCTCAACTGAAGAGACGTCATTGGAAGCAATAAAAGTCATGGTAGACTCTATTTTATTTTCATTCCTAGTTTCTCCTGAAACAGTAATTTTTTTGATTATAGGAGTTCCTTCTTCTAGTTTTTCAATATTTACTGTGTAGTCTTTTTTCTCAGTGCCTTTTTTCACAGTAATTTTTAGGTTATGAACACCCTTACTACCAAGATTCCAAATACCATTTTTTAGTGATGGTTCAAACAAAACTTCAGCATCGCTAGGAGCAGCACTTGCTTCAACTGAAACCTTTTCTTTCAATGTTTTGCCTAAATCCATAACATCACTAATTTGAACAGGAGAGCCATCAACTTTAAGTGAGACAAGCTTTAGTTCTTCATTTGTCCCAATAGCTTTTGAGATAAGATAGATATTAACGTTCTCGTTGAATGTGTGAGGCACACTATCAGAAATAATTTTTCCATCTTTGCTTCCCAGATGAATGCTTTTTAGCTCATATCCATCTTTAAATTTTGCTTTAAGCTTATCTTTCAGAAGAGAAAATCCTAAACTCACTCCCTTATTCACTGTGATGGTAGTAGCAACTTCTTTAACATTGCTATCATGCAGAACACTGATGGTAACTTTTTCTATTGTATTTCCACCCCCATTTGGATCTTTACACGCAACAAAAGGTAGCAACAACCCCAAAGCAATAATTGCAAATAGCAATCCTTTCTTAGAAGTTTTATGACCAGCGTCATTAAAACATTTTTTCATAATTTTTCACTCCTTCAAATCTGAATAACTCCACCCGAACGACTCCATTTTTATTTTTGTGGAGAATTTGGACTATCTCATCTTAGAAAAAAAACCATAATATTACAACCTCAGTCTAACTCTTGCAAAATGACGTACTATAAATATAATATCCTATTATGCAAGATCATAACAATGAAGCAGAAGCTTCAAATGAAAATTACCTCGTTTTAGTGCTAGAAAGCCTCTTGATAGGAGTCATCACAGGAATTGTCATAACACTTTTTCGCTTTTCAATAAGCTACGTTGCAAAAATAGTAAATATAGTTTTTGACTATCTAACATCTTATAACATCTTATATCTACTTGCATTGATTCCTATTTTTGCATTATGTGGGCTTCTTATGGGTTTCATCGTCAATAAATATCCTATGATACGTGGTGGTGGCGTGGCCCAGATTGAAGGTGTTTTTATCAAACGTTTAAAACTTTCTGTATGGCCTGAATTGCCATTAAAATTTATTGGTGGAGTTATGGACATAGGCTTAGGGCTTTCCGTAGGAAGAGAAGGACCTTCGGTGCAGATTGGAGCTTATGTAGGAGACGCTATAGAAAAGATAGGAAAAAGAAGTTTTACAGAAAGAGTATGTCTCATCACTGCAGGTGCTGCAGCAGGTCTTGCAGGAACATTTTCTGCCCCCTTTGCTGGTATTCTTTTTGCAATTGAAGACCTACATCAATACTTCACTCCCATACTTTTAGCTTGTGTTATGGCAGGTTCTTTTGCTTCAGATTTTGTTGTTGGCTTATTCTTAGGAAGAGACAATGCGTTTAGCTTAACTGCGAATTCCGATCTCCCATTAAGCAACTTTGTATATCTTATTGGGCTTGGTATTTTAATTGCAATAATTGGTCATCTTTTTAAAAAATCTATCTATGCTTCACAAGCTCTTTATAAACGTTTACACATCCCTTTAACATTTCGTCCGATCATACCTTTTCTTTTAGTTATTCCGTTTTATCTTCTTTTTGGTTATGCAAATGGTGGTGGCGATGCCTTAATAGAAGCTATTCAAGAACATCATTTCCCATTATACATGCTTTTGTTGTTGCTATTTGCAAAATTATTATTTACGGGACTTTCTGCAGGTTCTAGTGCTATAGGAGGAATTTTTGTTCCATTATTTGCTTGTGGTGCTTTAGGAGGCTTGATATATGCAAAGGTACTAGTCGAGCTTAATCTTTTAAGCCCAGCATTTGAAGAAAGTATGATGATTTTTGGTATGGTTGCTTGCTTTGCAACTGTTATTAAAGCACCTTTAACTGCTTGTGCAATAATAGTTGAAACATGTGGAAACTTGCATTATTTGGGTGGCCTAATCCTCACGTCTTTAGTGGCTTATACAACCGCTAATTTAATTGGCTCAGAGTCGCATGATGAAGTTTTGCTTTCTGAAATATTAAAAGAAGATGTGTTTAATGATGATGGAATAAAATCATAAAATAAAAAAGCCCATAAGACAAACATCTTATGAGCTTTTTAAGCTAGACAAAGTCTACTTCATTAAAGCCAAAGCACCCATTGGATCCCATGGTTCAAGCTCAACAAGAGGCTTTTTTAGAGCATCAAGCCATTTCTTTTCAACAAACTTTTTCTCCACCATAATTTGATATGTATATTCGTCAAACCACTTATCAGACATTGAGAAAATACCTTTTTGTCCTACTTCATCTCCCCATGAGTTTTCAACTTGCCATTTAATTGGATTTCCTTTTGAATCAAGGTCAACACCTGTTAGCACCATAGCATGAGTTAAAAGACTATCTCCATAGTCAAGTCTTTCTTCTTTTGTAAATGTTGGCAATTCTCCAATAGTCTTTTCATAAGCATAAACATCCATATCCATTATACCGTCTTTTCTGCTGATGTATGGTCCCATATCACAACCAAACCAAACGGGCTGACCCGCTTTAATGGATGCAATTGCTGCTTTTTTTAGAACATCTATAGGGACATTTATGTAATGAATTGGCTCTGCTTCTTTTACCGTTCCCAAAAATTTCACAGTGTAAGCATTGCCATAAGGTTTATCTTTGGTTGGTGCATTGATTAAACTAATTTTTTCGTCTAAGTTCCAGCCTACAAAGTCTTTAAAAAACTGTTGAGGAGTAAGCTTTTCAACTTTGTGAAATTTCTTATCTTTGTCTTTGTATTCAAAATCAAATACTTCTGGCACTTCACCCAAAGCCTTAACCAAAAAACTATAGATATCTTTCAAATATTCTTCTTTTTGTTTTCTTAAAGCATCTACTGATTTACCTTCAGCATGCCCACTTCTTAGTAAATGTGCATATTTGCGAAGACGATGAGTCAGTTCTGTTACCATAGCTCCCGTATCAGAAGAATGAAATGTTTCAGGCATAACGTCTTTTGGAACCACTCCATACTTTTTTAATAAGCCTGCAAACATGTCCCATTGACCACCATCTTGTACAGGATTACTCAATAAATGAGCCAGTAGACGTCCGTTAAGAGGTTCATCTAATGT
>CAJPOH010000053.1 GCA_905372205.1 uncultured Treponema sp. | reverse complement strand
TAATATTACAGATCATCATAACTACGATTCTTTTTGCTATAATATTTAAGATTAGGTAAAAATAAACATAATTATGGAAACAATTGCAGTTATTTTAGCTGGTGGCAGAGGTAGCAGATTTTCTCAAAATGAGATAAAACAACTAGTAAAGATAAAAGGTCGACCTATTCTTTCCTATACAATAGAATGTTTTCAAATTTCTTCCTATATAGATGAGATTTGTGTTGTTGCAAACAAAGATATTATTGAAGACATAAGACAGTTAGTTAAACTTGAAAATTTTAGCAAAGTAAAACATATCATTGAAGGTGGAAAGGTGCGTTCTCTTTCTACCTATTCTGCACTTAAAATCTATGAAGGAAAGAAAAAAGTATTAATTCATGATGGTGTAAGACCTTTAGTGAGTCAAGAAGTTATAAAATCTTGTGTGCTAGCTTTAGAAAATCATGTAGCTTGTGCTGTTGCAACAAAAACTACTGACACAATTTTTTTAGCTGAGAATGGAAAAATTAAAAATATTCCTAATCGCGATTTTTTATATAATGCACAAACACCACAGTGCTTTTTGCTTTCAACATTAAAAGATGCCTATCAAAAAGCTTTCTCTTTAGATGACACTAATTTTTCTGATGATTGTAGTTTAGTAATGAAGTATTGCACTAATATATACATATATGTGATAGAAGGAAACAGAGAAAACATCAAACTTACACTACCTAATGATATTTTTTATTTAAACCAACTACTTTGATCACTGTTTTTACGTTAAGGAGAGAAAATGTCAGAAACTATAGCAAAGCAAGAAGAAGAATGGACATTGATTTTGCGTCCAAGAAGGCACTTATTTGATATACCTTTTAAGGAAATAATTGAGTATCGTGATTTAATTCGTATATTTATAAAACGTGATTTTGTTATAAAATATAAGCAAACAATACTAGGACCTGCGTGGTATGTTATTAATCCACTTATTTCTAGTATTATGTATACCTTTGTGTTTGGTCATCTTGCAGCCCTAAAAACAGATGGACTTCCCCATATGCTCTTTTATTATACAGGAACAATGTTATGGAGCTTTTTTTCTAATTGCTTTACAGATGCTGTAAACATATTTGTTGTCAATTATAACCTTTTTGGAAAAGTATATTTTCCGCGTCTTGTAATTCCAATTAGCAATGTTGCAGGTAGTTTAATGAAGCTTGCAATGCAAATCTTATGTTTAGCATTCTTTTATGTTTACTATCTTATTATGGGAGTGAATATTAACCCATCATTTTATATTCTCTTTTTTCCTTTTATATTGTTGTGGATTGCTCTCCTAGCGAATGGGATTGGAATGATTATTTCTTCTATCACAACAAAATATAGAGATTTACGCATTTTGGTAGAGTTTGCATTAAATATTGCAATGTATGGAACTGCTGTAGTCTATCCTCTTTCACAGATTCCTGAAAAGTACAAGTGGATTTCATATGTAAACCCACTCAATGCTCCGATTGAAGCATGTAGAATATGTTTTTATGGAACAGGCTCTCTTGATTTTTGGACAGTTTTTGCAAGTATTGTATCAACTATTCTCTTTTTCTTTTTAGGACTCGTAATATTTAATCAAAATGAAAGAAACTTTATAGATATATTTTAGGAGTTATGTTTATGGCAAATATTGCTGTTATAGGTTCAGGATATGTAGGCTTAGTTTCGGGGGCATGTCTTGCAGATTTTGGGAACAAGGTTATCTGCATGGATAATGATGAGGCAAAAATAAATAGTCTAAAAGAAGGCAACATTCCTATATATGAACCAGGTTTAAAAGATTTAGTCCAAAAAGGTGTGTCATCCCATCGCCTATCTTTTACAACTTCTTTAGAAGAGGCGGCCATTTCTTCTGAAGTGATTTTTATAGCTGTTGGAACTCCACCCCAAGATGATGGAAGTGCAGACTTACAATACGTTGAAAGTGTAGCCCGTAGCATCGCCCCATTCATAACATCTTATAAGGTTATTGTAGATAAAAGCACTGTACCTGTAGGAACTGCAAGAAATGTTATTAACTGGATTAAAGATGAAACAAAGAAAAGAGGCATTGAAATAGCTAATTTTGATGTGGTTTCTAATCCTGAATTTTTACGAGAAGGAAGTGCAATATTAGATTTTACTCATCCTGATCGTGTTGTAATTGGTAGTGAAAGTGAAAAAGCTCGAAATATTATGAAGGATGTCTATAGAGTGCTATACTTAAATGACACACCATATATCGAGACAAACCTAGAAAGTGCAGAAATGATTAAATATGCTTCCAATGCTTTTTTGGCAGTGAAAATTACGTATATAAACCAAATTGCTTCACTCTGTGAAAAAGTTGGTGCAAACGTAAAAGATGTAGCAAAGGCAATGGGACGAGATGGTAGAATTGGTTCTAAATTTTTGCATCCAGGACCTGGATATGGTGGAAGCTGTTTTCCCAAAGATACAAAAGCTCTCTCTAAAATAGCAAAAGATGCTTTATCTCCTGTTTCAATTGTTGATATTGTGATTGAGGAGAATGAAAAACAGAAGTTAAAGATGGTAGAAAAAATAAAAACAAGTTTTAATGGAGATATTAGGGGGAAAGTTTTTGCAATATTAGGTTTAAGTTTTAAACCTAATACTGATGATATGAGAGAAGCACCTTCCTTAGTTATCTTAGAAGAATTAGCCAAGATGGGAGCAATTTTACAAGCAACTGACCCTGCTGCAATGAAAGAAGCAAAATGGCGGTTAAAACACATAGAAAAATCAATTACATACTTTGATGATGTAAATGAATGTGTTAAAGAAGCAGATGCTATAGTCTTATTGACTGAATGGAATCAATATAGAACAATGAATTTGCTAGATCTGAAAAAATCAATGAGGGGGAATCACTTTTTTGATTTTAGAAATGTGTATGATCCTTCAGCTATAGCATCTTGTGGTTTTGAATATATAGGAGTTGGAATTCCTTTTGTTGCGGGACGTAAATCCTGATATGCTGTATGCGAACATTTATACGAAAATATAAAGATGTATAAGCTTGCAAAGTGAGTATTCTTAAAAATTAAATCCTTAAAAGCATTTTCCTCAACTCACATGTGGTCGAGGAAGATGTCTTTACACTATATTCCACATTTTTGCTTGTTCCATAGTACGATACATTTTTGCATATACAGCATCTTTTTTGATAAGTTCATCGTGAGAGCCTTTTTCAACAATTTTTCCTTCATCAAAAACAATAATTTGGTCAGCATGGCGAATTGTGTTTAATCTATGAGCTATAACCAAAACCGTTTTGTTTTTTGTCAATTCTTTTATGGATTGTTGAATAAGATATTCATTATCAACATCAATAGAGGCAGTAGCTTCGTCGAGTAAGACAATAGGAGCATCTTTTAAAAAAGCTCTTGCAATTGAAATACGTTGTTTTTCTCCTCCTGAAAGACTATCTCCACTTTCGTGAATCATCGTTTCATAGCCCAAAGGTAGCTTTTGAATAAAATCATCTGCGAATGCTTTTTTTGCTGCTTCTATAACTTCTTCACGCGTGGCATTTTGATTTCCAATCTTAATGTTTTCAAAAATTGTGTCTTGAATTAAATAAACATCTTGAAAAACCATAGTTATGTTCTCTAGTAGGCTATCAGGATTAAGCTCTTTTATATCAAGCCCTCCAATTTTAATGCTACCACTTGCCACATCATAAAACCTTGCAATGAGATTTAATATTGTGGTTTTGCCTGAACCAGAAGCTCCAACCAATGCTGTCATACTTCCTTGTTTTGCTTCAAAGTTTATATTTTTTAGCACTTGTTTATCTTCTAAATATGAAAAATTGACATTTTCAAATTTGATTGAATAGTCTTCAAAATTATGTGTTTCCAGTTTATAAGGAATTTCTTTTGTTTCCAGCACACTGAGTAATTTATCAATCGAGACAGTAAAATAGCGACTTTCCATAAGTAGAACTCCAATATTCAAGCCTATGTTTGTGTATGCAAGAGAAACTACCATAAAAATGACTAATTGATTTGCATTAATACCACCATTAAAATATTTTTGTGTTGCAAATATGAGGAGAATAGGAAAAGACAAAAACACTAATAATTGCATTGGAATAAGATATGGAATGCCAGCAAGTTCAATTTTTATTGAATATTTTTTAACTCCATTGAGTGCTTCACTAAAATTTTTAAAACGTGTTCCTAGCATATTGTAAGATTTAAATACTTCTATTCCTTTCACGTACTCTATAATTTTTGAAAGCATGGTAGCTCTTACAATCTTTGCTTCTTTTGTTGTTGCTTTTATCTTGCTAGAGCCTAGAAAAAATATTGGAAGAGAAAAAATAAAGATTATTACTTGAATGCTACCTAATATAATTAAACAAATGCTTAAATAAATCATTAATATGGTAAGTTTTACTAAATCAGCTGTCATATGGGTGATAAATATTTCAAAATCGTTTAAGTCATTTGTGAGTATATTAGAAAGAGTTCCTATATTGTTTTTATTAAAATAGCCTAATCCTAGCCTTTTAATATAGTCTCCCATTTTTATTCTAAGATGTGCAATAATTTTAGCACCATCAGCTTGCACTCCGTAATAACCTTTGAATAATAGAAAAAACCTTATAATTAAGGCTACAATCATTATAGCTAAGTAGATGAGGTTTTTCTTCATTGTTATATTTTTATTCACTAAATCTATTAAAGTGAAAAAAAGCATACTATAAATAATTCCATGGAAAACACCATCAAAAGCTAATATCTTTATAGGATTAATGAATAATTTATAATCTTCATCTCCAATTAATTTTCTTATTTTCTTAAACATTTTTTCATCTCCTTAGAAAAGCAACAATCCTCTTATGCAATTTCATGCTCCCACATTCTTTTATATATTCCATCTTTTGCTAATAACTCGTCGTGTTTTCCTTTTTCTGCAATCTTTCCTTCGTTTAAAACAACAATGTTATCTGCATTTTTAATTGTGTATAGTCTATGTGCAATAATAATGGCAGTCTTATCTTTTAGAAGAGTTTGCAATGCTTTTTGAATCTCTTTTTCGTTTTCTATGTCTGAATATGATGTAACTTCATCCAAAACAACTATTGGAGCATCTTTTAAAAAAGCTCTTGCAATAGAAAGGCGTTGCATTTCTCCGCCTGAAAGTTTGATACCTGAACCTTCTCCAATTACTGTGTCATATCCATCTTTCAAACTTTCGATAAACGTGTGTATTTGAGCTTTTTTGCATGCTTTAATCACTTCTTCTTTTGTTTTACCTAAACCTAAATTGACATTATTAAACACAGTGTCATTCAAAATAAACACATCTTGAAAAACAAAACTAGTTTGTGAGAGTAAACTTTCTAGTGTGTAATCATTTATGTTTTTTTCTCCTATAAAAATGCCACCTTCTTCTACATCATAAAAGCGACCAAGCAAAAGTCCCAGTGTTGTTTTTCCTGAGCCAGATGGACCTACAAGAGCCGTAACGCTTCCTTTTTTTAATGTAAGCTCTAAGTTTTTTACTACATATTGCTCTTCATACTTAAAATTGACATTTCTAAACTCAATATCCTTTTGTGCATCTTCTTTTGAAAGCTCCAAGCCATCAGACTTTTGCTCTTTGGTTTCTAATATTTTTCTAACATTTTCAGCACCTTTCAATAGCATAGAAAGACTTTCACCAAGCATTGCAAGCTTTACAAAACCTGTTAAAAACACAGAGCCTAATAATAAAAACATTAAAAAATCTGCTCCTATCAAATGATTTTGCAAAAAAAGAAAACCACCTAATGGAATAATGATTAAAAATGTTGCACTATCTATAATACAAATTCCTATGCTGTATGCCTTAATACTTGAATTACACATTCCAACCCAAAGACTAAGATATTCATTAACTACATTCACATAGTTTTTGAAAGTTTTTGCTGTGAGGTTAAACGCCTTAAAAATCTTAATTCCATGCACATATTCAACAATTGTTGTGTGTAGTCTATTTTTAAGTTCGTTATACATATTTACATTTTTCTCATAATCTTTGAACATCCAAGTTTGAGCTAAAGCTACCAAAATAAATGGAACGAGTAGGCATAATGCAAGATACCATTTGAGTGTTAAAAGGTAGACGAAAATGACTAAGGGAGTAATGATGCTTTCTGCTAAATCAGGAATTTGATGTGCTATAAAAAGCTCTAGTTTTTCTATATCTTCGTCTAATGCTTTTTTAATTTGACCTGAACTATGATGGCGAAAAAAGCCAAGATTTAAGCGTCCTAAATGCTCTATTGTTTTAATTCGCAATTCATACAAGACTGAAAAGGCTGCTATGTGTGAAGCTCCCAACGCCAGCATTGTGAATATGATATTTGCAACAATCAAAACACATGTCCAAATGACAAGCTCAAAAATCAAACTATTATTTGGGCTTTTGTCTATGAGCGAAGACAAAATATTTTGCATCAAAATATAAGGGGAGAGCTTACAAAGAGAAGCTAACACAGAAAAAACGCAAGCAAAGACAATCTTAGCTTTGTGCTTTTTTGTTCTATTTAGAATGAATGCAATATTAGAAGTC
>CAJPOH010000052.1 GCA_905372205.1 uncultured Treponema sp. | reverse complement strand
CTATGGGGTTTTTAATACTGTAAAAAATATACATAGTATTTATTTATGGCAATGAAAAAGATTGTGATAAAATTGCAACCAAAAGTATAGACATTATGTCTATATATGGAGGGTGGGATATTAAAACATTTTAGCAACTAAGGGAAGAAAATTATGAGTTATAAAAAATTATATGTTTTGATTTTATCTTTGATTTTATCATCCAGCGTTTTTGCTTTTGATAGTGGTTTTACACTCGGAATTAAGGCATATCCAACGGCAACGCTTACAATGCCTCATATAAGCAAAGAAGATATGGCGTATTTGGGTGGTAATGGTATGAAAGGAATGCTGGGTTATATCACAACAGGTTCTGCAGAACTTACATATCTTTTTGATTCTGTTAGATATTTTGGATATCAAGATGGTTCTATATTTTCAGGTTTAGGACTTGCTGGTTATTTTGGTGTTGGTCAGGGGTTTTCAGGACAGATTTCGGGACAGTATAATGAGACAGTTGGAGATATCAATGTTTATTGCCGTGTTTATATGAAAGCTACTTTGAACATGGGAACAACACTTAAAACCTTCCTATTTAATAATAGAATGTCAGTCAATTTCGGTTTAGGCTTAAATATGCTTCTTGATCCACATCCGACTTATGAACTTACTACAAACTTATCAACGGAAGATGTTGATAAGCTAATTAAATCACCTGCAAATTTAGATTTCTCTAACGAAGTGGGAACTCTTTTAATTACAGATGAAATGATGAAAAAGATGAATCCTTTGGGTTATGTTTTTAATTTTGGGCTTGATTATTATCAACCCGTTACATCTCATATGAAATTAACGATGGGAGGCTTTTTGTCTTATACTATATATAAGCCTGGTTATGTTAGCTTGCCACAAAAACTTGCAGAAGCTGCAAAGAAAGGGGCTAAGGCAGAGGGTAGAGAGATAGATCTCAGTAAACCTATAAAGTCTTTTTATATGAATGCTTTGAACTTTGGGCTTTCTGTTGGTTTAGTTTTTGATGTTTAGATTTTTATAATTTTTAGAACGACTTCTTTTTATGGAGGTATGTTATGCGTTTTATTAAATTTTTGATTATTACATATTTGTTAACCATTATTTCTTGTTCTCCATCGCTTGGTGCTTCTTGGTATGCAAAGTCAGGAAGAAAGAGTAGTGGAATTTCTATGTACGTTACAAGTATAAAAGTATTGGATAAGGATGTTACTGTAAATAATCCTGACCCCACAGAAAACGACCCAGTAAAAAAATTTGCAGAAGCTAAAAGGTTTTCTATAAGTGTGCCATATAGCGTAAAGTCGATAGATATTTCCTCTCTTAAAATTGAAGCCTATGGCGACTACAGGAAAAGAGAGCCTTTGCAGATTAGCTTAGAAATTGAAGGTGAGAATGTGCCTCTTGTCGCAGGTGAAGCTGTTTCTATTACATTGAGGGTAAAAGATAATGCAGGAAGATATAGTGAGGAAGAAAAGTTTATTTCTGTTACGAGAGAAATGCCTGAAGCAGTGGAACTAAAACTTCTAAAACTCAAAGTGCATGATGCCAATGTAGAAGATATAGGAGCAGAAAAATTAGTTTGCAACATTCCATATTCCAGAGGTGATGTTGTAACAGCAGGAGATGTCAGAGCAACATTTAAGGTGGGAGAAGAAGAGAAGGTGCTTCCTGTGATTCTTAAAGTGGATCAGGTGTTGCTAAAGGTTGAAGAAGAAGTTGAAGTAAGCTTTTCTGTAGAAGAAAAGCAAGGTATTTACAAATCTTTTTCTGGCAGTGTATGGTGCAAAAGACTTGAAAAAACAAATGATGAAGATGAACCTCTAACTATGGAATATTTGAGTGTTTTGGGAATTGATGCTAGAAGCGGATTAATAAAAGTTGCAAACAATGTCTCTCAAATTGTGGCTGATGATGTGGTTGCAATGTTCAAGACTTTTGGTCGCATTGATGTAACACTTCAAACAGAAATAGTGAAATTTGATAGTGCAGGAACTGCAGAATTGATCATAAGTATTGAAGGAAAGAAAGGTGAATATTCCAGTTGGAGCAAAACAGTGCATGCAGTAAAAGAAGGTCAAGAAAATCCCGAAGACCCTGAAACGCCATCTGAGCCAGAACCTGAAGACCCAAGTGAGCCAGAACCACCAGTATTGGCTAACCCTATTGATGAAAATGGACAACAGAAGTTCATTGTTAAAATCAACGTAAAAAAAGAAGAAATTGATCCATTTGATTGGTATAAGGAAGATACATTCTTTTCTGCAAGCCTTTTTGACAAGTGGATTTTAAACATGACTAGTATGACAAGTGACAATGTGGCTTCTTATGCCTTCAAGGAAGGTGAATGGTCTGGCACACCACTTTCTTGCACAGGTGGAGACATAGGGCAAGGACAGATGAACCATACTTGGAACTTGAAGTATTATAAATATAAAGACCAAGAAGAAAGGTGGGCAGAACGCGGTGGATATAGTTCTAATATAGATGAAACGGAGAAAAAGAAGCGTGAACGTTTTGTCTTTTTTAGATTTACAGGTAGTGCTTCGGCAGGAACACGTCTTGATAACTCGATGTTTTGCGTAGATACTCACACTAAGTTTTTGTTTTACTATAGCGACCCTAGTCATATAAGCAGTTTTGGAGTTCCTTCTGGTTGGAAAGATTATGATGAAGCTGATGATGGACAACATAGATATTTCGACAAGCCTTTTTATTTGACAGATCCTGTAGGTTATGTTAAAGAAGATGGAGAATGTGTTATTTATGGTTGGTGCAAACAACACATAAGAAGCAATAATTATAGGGCAAGTGTGGATCAAGCTTTTAGAAAACAAGCTACTAGAAACCCCGGTGGTAGAGGTTATTCACCCTATCGCGATAAAAAAATAAAGACCACCAAAGAAAGAATTGTTGAAGAAAATCCTTTATATACAGCAGAAAAGCCCATTATAACAAAACAATCTGGCTCTTTATACTTAACGCTTGATAGCCCTGACGAAGCTAAATTAAGTGTTACTGTTAAAAAAGTTCCCGAAAATGAAGAATTATCGTTCCAATGGTATAGAAATACAGTAAACTCATCTGAAGGAGCTGTAGCAATTGATGGTGCTAATGAGGCTGAATATGTAATGCCAAAAGAAGTTATTGATGTGTATTGTTATTGTGCTGTAACAAATAAAAACACAAAAAACAATAAGGAGGCTAAAACTCTTTCTGCACCTATCAAGCTTAGAATTGCAAAGAGTAGCGAGGAATTAAAAATTGATGCAGAAACTCCTATTATCACAAAGCATCCTAAGTCTTCAAAGCATGCCTTTATTGAAGGAAAAAATATAAATATTTCTTTAAGTGTTGAGGTAAATAAGCCAAAAGATAATGGCGTTTTGTCATATCAATGGTTTGAAAGTGATAATGAAGTAGCAGGAAGTGGAACTAAAATAGAAAATGCAACAGAAAAAATTTATAAAACTGAGCTTTCTGATTCTGGCAATAAATATTATTACTGCGTTGTAACAAACACAAATGACAAGGCAACAGGCGAAAAAACAGTCTCGGTCTTTAGTGCTATAGCAAAGATTGAGATAGAACAATTATTTGAGCTTACCTTTGGTTGTGTTGGAGAAGGGGTTCTCACTGTGTTTGGTGGTGAAGATGGCACAAGGACTGTAAGGGATGGTTCTGAAGACAAGATTAGAGTTAAAATAGGAACTGACTTGGTTTTTATTGCAAAGCCTAAAAATGCTTGGGAAATTGAAAAATGGGAAGGAAAGGCTACGGTTTCTGAAGGTAATATAAAGACAGCACAAATGAAAATTGAAAAGGCTGAAGATGTAGCGGAGTCTGTTGTTGTAAGCTTCAAGAAGATACAAAAAAAAGGAAAGCTTGGGATTATTGCCGTTAGGGTGGAGAATGTTTCAATAGATTGCAAATTTTGGGGTAAACATTATAATGGTGCATATTTTTGGTGGGATATTATTACATCAATGAGAGATGATTCTTCAGAAGGAGTATCTCAAGAATTATGGAAGCAAGATGCTGTTGAGTTTTTATATACACAAGGTTTTGGCAGATCTGCTTATTTTATGCCTGAAGAAAAGGCAAAGATTATGGATATTAGTATGAATAATACTGCGGGAAATTTAAAACTTGATTTCCAAATTACAAAAAGGGATAGTAAGATTCCTATAGGTGGAGATCACACTTGGACAATGATAGATCATGGAAAAGGTACTGTAGAATTTGACTACGACGCTACTAAAGATTGTTGGCGTGTTAAAGATATGAATTATGATATAGATAAAGTTGAGGTAAGTTATAGGAAAAATTTTATTCTAAAAAGAGGCGAAGAAAAAGATTTCACTGTTACTTATAAAGCTGATAATCCTGATCTTAGTGCTGTCGGTTCTTTGAAAGTAGTCTACACATTGCTTTGGGAATAAATGACAAAAAACTTTAAGGATGTTCTTGTGAGCATCCTTAAAGCTACTTAAAACTTATGAAAAAAATAGTTTCTTTGCTTTTTTTTGTGTTATTCGCTCTGTGTTCTAGTGCTTTCCTATATAGTGTTGATAGTTCTAGCTTACGAGCAACTATTCATATGTTAAAAATCTTGCCAACAAAGACAGGCTCTGCACCTGTGGTTGAAATCCGCTTCGATTCAAAATACTTCTGGGATTCTTGTCCTGTCCAAACAATTAAGTTAAAAGATGGTAGTGAATTAAAATGGGGGCGTGAAGGAAAAACATATAAATACATAGAGAATATGGTGCAAGGTAGCCATGTTGCCTTTGGGAATTATAATCACATTTATGACGTAACATATTATAAATGTGAAAAAGCTCATCCTTGTGCAATTCCTACATATAATGATGAAGTGGAAGCAAAGAAAATAGAAAGATTTGTTTTTTTTCGCTTCACTGCTACTGCTGCAAAAGGTTCTAGGTTTTTTCAAAAAGCATTGGATAACTTTATGGTTGCTTTAGACCTTGAAACCAACCTTCTTTTCACCTATGGTGCACCCAGTGATTATGAGTCGATAATAGGTGGCAACTTTATTCCACTTAAATGGCTACCCTATGAAACACACCCCAATACAGCCTCATCTCAGCTAAAGTTTTATCAATATGACCCAATAGGTTATGTCAAAGAAGAATGGGATGTTGAAGAAGGGGGAGTTAAAACAAATGTTGTTTTGTATGAATGGTGGAATGCATCTGTTAGGGCAGGCTCATCTTACAAAACTGTTAAAGAAAAACGCTTTATGCCACGCCTTTTAAGGAATGTTAGCTCAAATACTTCATTACGAGAACCTTCTACAGCAATTGCTTCGCCTTATAGGAATGGAATTAATTTCTAAAATAATTATAATTCACTCTTATGGATTTGCATGATTTTTATTTTGAATTGCCACAATCGCTAATAGCTCAAAGTCCTTCTAAAGTGAGAGGCGAAGATAGACTATTAGTGCTTAATAGAGAGACAGGAGCTTTCAAGGATGAAATGTTTTCATCTTTGCCTGAGCTTTTGCCTAAAAATGCAGTTTTAGTGTTTAATAATTCTAAAGTTCGCCATTCAAGGCTTTTTGGAAAAGAAGTACTGAGTGCTTCCTCTTCAATTGAGTTTTTGTTGATTAAAAGCCTAGATGCTGGCTCTATATGGGAGGTATTAAGCCCTAAGATGAAAAAACTAAAAATAGGAAGTATTTTTGGTTTTGGCGAAGGAATTAATGCAAAGATTATTAATGGAGATAAAAACAATAAACTCCTTCAATTTGAAAAACCTCTTGATGACAATATTCTTGAAAAAATAGGTCATGTTCCGTTGCCACCTTATATAAAAAGAGGAGACACGAGTGAAGATGCGTCTCGCTATCAAACAATTTATGCTAGTGTAATGGGCTCTATTGCCTGTCCTACAGCAGGCTTACATTTCACTGAAAACATAATCAACAAAATAAAAACAAAAGGTATAGATGTAGTCTACATAACGCTACACGTAGGGCTTGGAACTTTTTTGCCTGTTAGAGAAGAAAAAATTGAAGAACACAAAATGCACCGTGAAGATTTTTTTATTAGTGAAGAAGTAGCTACTCTCATCAACAATGCAAAAAGTGAAGGTCGACCTATAATTGCTTGTGGAACTACCAGTGCCAGAACATTGGAAGCTGCATGGAATAAAAAGACTGGCATGCTTGAAAGTGGCAATAAATCAACAGATATTTTTATTTATCCGCCATATAAATTTTCTGTTGTAGACGCTTTAATTACCAATTTTCATACTCCAGAGTCTACTCTTTTAATGCTTGTTTCTGCCTTTTGTAGTAGAGAAAAAATACTGTGTGCTTATCAACATGCAATCGAAAAATCCTATAGATTTTTTTCTTATGGGGATGCAATGTTGATTATGTAAGAAAGCAAACCTATGAATAAAAACAAAAAAAATCCAATAAATCCTTAACATCCAAGGAACTTAGCTCCTGACAGGTTGTAGCCACGTATGTGGCTACACTAAAATAAATTTCCTCTCCTCGCAGGGCATAAGCCCTGACACGTTGCAACTACGAATGTAGTTGCATTCCAATAAACTTCCTCTCGTCGCCACTCCGTAAGGAGTGGACAGGTTGTGGCTACGAATGTAGCCACACTAAAATAAATTTCCTCTCCTCGCAGGGCATAAGCCCTGACACGTTGCAACT
>CAJPOH010000051.1 GCA_905372205.1 uncultured Treponema sp. | reverse complement strand
CATGCGTGTTTTGCATGGATGGTCAAAAACTTCTTTTACTTCAATATCTTATTATCCTTATGAATAGAACTCTTTTTAACAATATTTATAATGCGGAAGCCCCGAAAACGCATGAATTAAAGCTAGGCTATCGCCAGCGACAGCTACTAGGTGTACCGCTAGCGGAGCACCATGGGTTTTTAGCCCCTGCGAGGAGAGGAAATTTGTTGCCACCTTTAAGAAAAATCCTATTGAAAAAGTCGCTCTTTTGTGTAAAAATATCTTGATTGAAATTAAAGAGAATTATTTTGATGTATCTTGACATTAAGAGGTTTTGAGTATGCATAAAATTTTGGAAAGAAGGCAATATTCACCACAAGTTTTTTACTTGAAGGTTGAAGCCTCTTTTATTGCAAAAAGCCGAAAGGCTGGGCAGTTTGTGATTATACAGTTGGATGCGGATTTAGGGGAACGTATTCCACTTACAATTGCAGATGCTAGTGAAAATGAAGGTTGGATTGCTTTAGTAGTTCAAGTGGTAGGGGCAACAACTATGAAATTGTCTCAAATGCAAGTTGGAGACGAAATTGCTGTGGTGTTAGGGCCTTTAGGGCAACCTTCAATAGTCAACAAAGTGAACCACGTGGTTTGTGTTTGTGGAGGTATTGGGGTTGCTCCCATGTATCCAATAGCACAGGCTTTCAAAAAGATTGGAAGCAGACTTACTGTGATTATTGGAGCTAGAAACAAAGACTTAATTGTCTTTGAAGATGAAATGAGGGAGATTGCTGATGAGCTTATAATAACCACTGATGATGGTTCTTACGGAAGAAAAGCTCTTGTTACAGCTCCTCTTAAAGAACTTTGCGAGAAAGACGTTCCACCAGATGAGGTTTTTGCTATAGGACCTCCTATAATGATGAAGTTTTGTGCAGAAACTACAAGACCTTTCAAGGTGCAAACGACAGTTTCTTTGAATACTATAATGGTTGATGGAACTGGGATGTGTGGTTGTTGCCGTATAACTGTAGGTGATGAAGTGAAATTTGTGTGTGTTGATGGGCCTGATTTTGATGCTCACAAGGTAGACTTCGATAATATGATGACTAGAATGAAGTCTTTTAAGGAGCGTGAGGCAGAGCATTATCACAAGTGCAAATCGGGTTTTTTTAGCTAGGAGGTTATTATGGCAGAACACGCACATAAAGATTATGAAACTTTGGCTGATGAAGCTCGTACTATCTGGAACGAGTTAAAAGATAAAACTCTCACTCCTAAAGAACGCACAAAAATTACTATGCAGGATATGCCAACTTTAGACCCAAAGAAAAGAGCTTACTTGATGGACGAAGTGGCAATGGGATATACAGAAGAGCAAGCAAGGGTTGAAGCAGAACGATGTCTTAATTGCAAAAATCAGCCTTGTGTGAAAGGTTGCCCGGTTGGTGTTCGTATTCCTGAGTTCATTGCAGCAATTCAAAAGGGGGAGTTTAAGGAAGCTGTTGATATTATTAAGACAACAAACTTACTTCCTGCTATTTGTGGGCGTGTGTGTCCACAAGAAAAACAATGCCAATCCTTGTGTACTATCGGAAAGATGTTTAAGTCTCCTGAAAAATCTGTTGCAATTGGTCGCCTTGAACGCTTTGTTGCAGATTGGGAAAGAAATAACAATAAGATGACTGTTCCTTCTGTTGCTGAAAGTACGGGTAAAAAGGTAGCTATCATTGGTTCAGGACCAGCAGGTCTTACTGTGGCGGCAGATACTAGAAGAGCAGGACATGAAGTTACAGTTTTTGAAGCTTTGCAAAAAACTGGTGGTGTTATGGTATATGGAATCCCTGAGTTCCGTCTTCCAAAAGAAATTGTTGCAAAAGAAGTTGAAAACTTAAAGAAAATGGGTGTTAAGTTTGAAACAAGCTTTTTAGTTGGACGCACTGCGGATCTCGATTCTTTGATGAATGAGTATGGTTATGATGCTGCTTTTATTGGAACAGGTGCAGGCTTACCCAAATTTATGGGTATAGAAGGCGAGAATCTGATGGGAGTTTTTAGTGCTAATGAATACTTAACACGAGCAAACTTGATGAAAGCCTATGATGAAGATGTAGCAGATACGCCATTATATAGAGCAGAAACTGTTGCTGTTATAGGCGGTGGTAATGTTGCAATGGATGCTGCACGCATGGGCTACAGGTTAAAAGCTAAAAAAGTATATTGTATTTATAGAAGAACAAGAGCAGAAATGCCTGCACGTATTGAAGAAGTGGCTCATGCGGAAGAAGAAGGCGTTGAGTTTTGTTTTCTTCAAAATCCCACTCGCATTATTGGCAATGAAGAAGGTCGTGTTTGTGCAATAGAAGTGTTGGACTATGAATTAGGGGAGCCTGATGAATCAGGAAGAAGACGACCAGTTGCAAAAGAAGGAACAGAACATCAAATAAAAGTGAATGCTGTTATTGTGGCTCTGGGTAATGATTCTAATCCTCTTATGGCACAGACTACAAAAGGCTTGGAAGTAACAAAGAAAGGAAATATCATTGTTAATGAAGAGCAAGGCACTTCGTTAAAAGGAGTTTGGGCAGGTGGAGACATCGTTTTAGGAGCAGCAACTGTTATTCTTGCAATGGGGGAGGGTAGAAAAGCTGCAAAAGCTATTAACGAATATTTGGCTACGAAGGCTTAAAATATCTTGAGTCTAATGTATCTTCTTAAACAGCTCCCTTGAGGAGCTGTTTTTTAGTTCAAAAAAAGCGGTAATGAGGATATGCTTCATTTAGAAAAAGTAAATAAAAAGAATGTCTGGGATATTCTTAAATTAAAAGTATTGGAGCAACAAAAAGAATTTGTTGCTCCAAATGATGAAAGTATTATTGAAGCATATACTACCATTACAGCAAATGGTCATGTCTTCCCATTTGGAATATATGAAGAAAAAAAGCCGGTAGGTTTTTTGATGATTGGCTTTGATATTGATGATGATTGGGTTGATGCTCCTAAAGTAGCTAAGGACAACTATAATATTTGGCGACTGATGATAGATAAAGCGTACCAAGCACAAGGATTTGGTAAAGAAGCTTTAAAGCTTGCATTGGATTTTATAAAAACTTATCCTTGTGGAAAAGCCGAATATTGTTGGCTTTCATACGAAGCAGAAAATGAAGTTGCAAAGCACCTTTATAATTCATTTGGGTTTAAAGAAACTGGTGAGATGGATGGCAGAGAGATTATCGCTGTATTAAAACTTTGAAGTGAACTAACAACCTATAGGTTTTTTAATAAAAATAGGCTATTTATTTAAGGCCGTAGCTTTGATTTATGCGTTTCCTTAAAACACCTTCGTTTATCTTTTTCAAGATTCCTTTTTTAAAGGATATAGCAACATCTATGTTGTAATTTCAAAAATCTTGCAATAAACAAGCTTATAAAAACTCATCTATTGCAAGTCTCTTTTTACCACCAAGTTGGATAAGTGCGACACAATCTAATGCCTATCGCAATGTCTACCTCTCCTTCGTATTTTACAGCACAAAATTTAGACTCTCTATTTTTGCATTTTAAGGCATCTTTATTGTGAGATTTGTTTCCTATGTAGTCTCCACCTTTAACCATTGCAGGAAACGCATTAGGCTGAGGCGAAAAGCCAAAGCACCATCTTCCAGCGTAGCGATTTCTATCTTTATCACTTATATACGGATCTAGCACCCATTCTGCAACGTTCCCAGCCATGTCAAAGAAGCCATAAGCATTTTTATCTTTCGTTGCCACTTTGTGAAGAATAGGGGATGCAACGCTTTCATCTAAAGTAAACCATGCAAGGCTTTCCCAAGAGTCCCCACCTGGATATTCCTTTGTCTCAGCTCCTAACGAAGCTAATTCCCATTCAACTTCAGAAGGAATGCGAAAACCTTTTTTAGGACTATATGGACTAGGCAAATATATATCTTTTTTTGCTTTTGCATCAGCTATTCTATATGGCATCTTCCTATTCAAATCTGAATAATAATAGCATTCTTTATCTGAACCATCTAAGAGTATTGTAAGCTCGTTGCAAAAAGCAATAGCATCATAAAAACTAATATTAGCTACAGGACATTGTTTTTTCTCTTCTCCTGAAAACTCCGGTGCAATACTCATGGTCGTAGGATTTTCCTTCATCACTTTTTCGTAGAGTTCTTGGGTTACCTCTGTCTCAGATAGTTGAAAAGGTCCTGCATTACAATTTTTAACAGAGGTGAGAGTTTGCAAAATATTGATGTATGGAATGTTTATCATATTAAATTTCATGCCATCAACATCTATTTCCATCTTTTCATAAGCATGGCAATTAGGATCTAGTGCAATTTCTCCTGAAAGAGTCATATCACTATTCACATTAATCGTTTGTTCAAGAGTGTGAGTGTTCCCATTGCCAAGCGTTTCCACATTTCCGCCACCCCTATCAATCTTTATTCTCTTAGCATGCCACGAAATGAAAGGGGCTTTAAACTTCACTATATAAGATGTGCCATCAATCACTTTTTCTAATTCTTTATCTTCAACAAGTGTAGAAGTATCTCTTTCATTAATAGTCAAACTACAACTATCAGGAATAGCACCTTTTGTTACTTTCCAAAAGTTTTTAACAATGCCATCAATTGTTAAATCTTGTTTGATATAAAATGAATTAAATAAATAATCAAGCTTAAATTTGTTATGTTGCACTCCTTCTCTAACCTTTAACTCAGCTGGAATAAATTTTGTGGGGTCAATTGCAGTAAGCTTGATACTAACCCATGTATCTTTTGGAATATTGGACAAAAGCTCTTCTGTGTTTAATTCAATAGCATTGCCATTTACATATTTTTTTATTTCAAGTTTGCCGTTTGGAATATCTTTTTTTGTTATCTTAAAAAAAGCTTTAACGGGCTCTACACTTCCTTTAATTTCAGTGTCTTTAGTGAGAGTGAAAGATTGAGTTATTGCATCATTTTCAACTGTTGTGTAACTATCGCTTCCTATTTTTAGCTCTTTTGGTGTGTGTTTTTTGCTGTCTATAGCTTTCAATTCCACCTTCAATTCTGTGTTTTCTTCAATTCCTTTTAAATCTTGAACACTTAGCTCCGTTTCAGTAGTTCCCACAACCTTCTTAACTGTGATGTTTCCATTTTCTGGTTGAGTTAATTCCACTTTAAATTTTTTAACAATCTTTTTTGTTTTTGCAAACACTGTTTTGCTAGATTCAAATTGATAAGAATCTTCTATCAATATTCCATTTTCATCATCAAAATGCCAACCTTCAAGTTCAAAATCTTTTGTATAGGTGATGGTAATTTCCTTTTTTATAAGAGACCACATATCACCTTTTTCTATACTCATAGATGTAGGCGTTACCGTTGCATTAGAATCAGCTGTTATAGTTAAAGTGTACTTTATTTTTTTAACTTCACCTTTTATTAAGACATTTTTTAATACCTTGTGATGCATAACTATTTTATTATTTTGCACATTTGTGTATTCAACATCATTTATAATTAGCTTTGAAACCTCAAAACCATCTTTAGCTTCTAATTCAACGAGCAAACTTGAATTTTTAGCAACCTTTTTTAGTGCATTTCCACTTATTAGCTTTCCATCTTTTTTGACAGTGATTGTATAGTCACTTCCACCTTTTACGACTACTTCAAAAAACTCTTCTTTAATGTTTGGCTCATCTTGAGAGCGTTGAGTGTTTTTACAAGCAACCAAAAATAATAACAACAAAACCGACAAACATTTAGTTTTCATAGCATCCTCCATGACAAAGAACAGTTTAAGAAAGAAAAAAGCTACAAATTAAATATTTTTCAATATTCATTTCTATTCTTACCTATGCTATCAATTTACCTTAAAACCTAAGTTAGTTGCAACTTTTCTAAATTGTTTTTTGGAGGAAGGAATTAGCTGATGTTGCTTACCATTTATCTTTGCAATTAGAGTGCTAGAGCCACCTCCGTCAAGTTCAATTGCTTCATAAGCTCCTATTTCTTTCATTATCTTTGTAGCTTTTATAAGTGTTGCCCCTTCACTTATCTTTTTACGCTCTCCATCAACACACAAAAGAAAAAGAATATCTTTTGTTTTATTAATTCCTATTAATGTCCTACTATCTATTTTTTTTGATTTTCCAGTTATTACAATTTTGCCATCTTTAAGCACTTGGTTAAATCCTGCAATTCCACACATAACATCAGATGAAGTATCAAAACCTTGCTGTATCAAAGGTTCTATATTGGGACTAAATACTAGCTGTGCAAAATCAGAATGTGCATTCGATAAAACACTGTAATCATTTATATAAAGACCTAAAGGTTTATATAAAGAGTCTAAAAATGAGCATTTGAATGTGAAAAAGTTAGCATTTATCGCTAGACTAGTATCATTCCTTTTTGCAAAAGACAAGGTAGTTTCAGCTAAAACAAAACCTTCTTTCTTAAACCGAGTTTTTTCAGTGTTAATTATCATTAAATTAGGATTTTTTAAGTCTATTTTTGCAATTGTTGCAATTAATGGGGGGGCTTCATTAGCTAACCTCGCAAGCTCAATACCATCAGCAATTTTAGTATAAGCAACGTGTTCAATATCAAAAGATTCATTACTTTGATAGTGCGTGATGTTCTTATAATCATAGCCTGTTATGGAATAATACTTATTTGAGATGCAAGAAGTGAGTAAAAGAAAGATAAAAATGTGTATATTTTTAGATATTC
>CAJPOH010000050.1 GCA_905372205.1 uncultured Treponema sp. | reverse complement strand
GATATAGTGATTACAAACCCTCCGTTTAGCTTATTTAGAGAATATGTGGCTCAATTGATGGAATATGAAAAGAAGTTTATTATTTTGGGAAATATGAATGCAACATCATATAAAGATATTTTTCAATTGATTATGAATAATAGAATATGGATGGGACCTAGTATTCATAGTGGTGATAGAAAATTTAATGTTCCTGATAATTATCCACTAAATGCTGCTACTTCTGGAATAGACAAAGATGGTATGAAATTTGTAAGAGTTAAAGGAGTAAGATGGTTTACGAATTTAGATCACAGCCAACGACACGAAGATATCTTATTATGGAAAAAATACACAGCAGAAGAATATCCTAAATATGAAAACTATGATGCCATAAATGTGGACAAAACTGCAGACATCCCAGTTGATTATTATGAAAACATAGGAGTTCCAATCACATTTTTAGATAAATATAATCCCGATCAATTTGAAATTATAGCTTTAGGAATTGTTGGCTCTTGTGAGTTTACTAACAATAGACAAATGGAAATATTAAAAGACGGAAAGCCTACTGGCAAGCTCACCTATAATGCAAAAGGTACACTCTATCGTCTTTACAATCCAGCTAAAGACAAGAAACCACCAGCATTCAAAGACTGCGACACAGGGGCTTTATACACAAGCATTTATGCAAGGATTATTATAAGGAGAAAATAATATGAACATATCGCTAACAGAAATCCCCATAAAAGATGTTGTTGAAGGCTATTCTGACACACAAGAAGAAGGAGTGTTTGGTTTTTCTGGTAAGCTTAACATTCGCCCAAAATACCAACGAGAATTTGTTTATAAGGATGAAAAACGAGAAGCTGTAATTAACACAATAATGAAAAACTTTCCATTAAATGTTATGTATTGGATTAAAAATAATAACGATAGTTTTGAACTTTTAGATGGTCAGCAACGCACAATAAGCATTGCTCAATATTTTAAGGGTGTGTTTTCTTTTGATAAAAAGTATTTTCATAACCTTACAAATGACGAAAAAGAGACTTTTCTAAACTATAAGTTGATGATTTATATTTGCACAGGCACTGATAGTGAAAAATTAAATTGGTTTAAGACAATCAATATAGCAGGAGAAAAGTTGACCGCACAAGAAATGAGAAACGCAGTTTATGCCGGTGAATGGTTGCTTGATGCAAAAAAATATTTTTCTAAAACTTCTTGTCCTGCTTATCAAATAGCCTCTGATTATCTTTCAGGCTCTTCAATTCGCCAAGATTATTTAGAAACAGCATTAAAATGGATTTCTCATAAAGAACAAACAACAATTGAAGACTATATGGCTTGCCATCAAGCCAATAGTAATGCAAGCGAACTATGGTTATACTTTTCCAACATAATAAGTTGGGTCAAAACGCTTTTTCCAACATATAGGAAAGAACAAAAAGGCATTGAATGGGGAGAATTATACAATCAATATAAGGATAAGAGTTTTAACCCAAACGACTTAGAGACAAAAGTGAACATTTTAATGCAAGATGACGAGATAACAAACAAAAAAGGTGTGTATTATTACCTTGTAACAGATAAAGAAAAATATTTAAATATCAGAGAATTTTCTTCTTCTATGAAAAGAGAAGTTTACGAAAAACAAAACGGTATTTGCAAGATCTGCAAAAACAAATTTCTTTTTGACGAGATGGAAGGAGACCACATCACGCCATGGTCTTTAGGTGGCAAAACAGAAATAGAAAACTGTCAAATGCTGTGTAAGCTTTGCAATAGAGAAAAATCAAGTAAATAGATTTTTTCTTTTCTAGTTTGAAAAACCATAGAAACAAAGAGACTGTAGGCAAGTATGCAGGAATTCCTGCATTACAAAAATTGTTGTTTTTATATAAACAATTCTAGATAAGAACTTGAGATATTACAAAAAATGTGTTTATATTTTTTTTATATAATACCGAAACTCATACATAATGAGAGATCGGGTCTTATTTGTATTTTCGTTATTTCTTTTCTTTTCTTCATTAATGCCAGCTTCTTCGTATTTTGTTAAGTATAAAGAACAGTATTATAAGTTATATCATATACACTTAAAACAACATTCGGATGACATATTAGAAAATATTTACTACCTTGAAAAAGCTATAAAAGCTGATTTTTGCAACCCGCTTTATGCACTTGCAACAATTAAAGATGAAAAAGATTGGGAGAAATATCGTTATCTTTTTCTTATGCATTTAAATTTAAAGATGGTGGAACAACATTTACGTCTTGCAAATAGGTATGACAAGAAAGAAGCCTTCTTTTGTAACTACCCATGGAAAGAGCAAAATATAGATAGTTTGAATAAGGCAGAACAAATTTATAAAACATCACTTGTATACTGGGAAGAAGCAAAGTTGTGGGCAGAAAAAGCTAACGTGCCAGCTTTTAAGTTTTTGTTTTTAGAGAAAGTTCAATACTGGGAAGATGAAAAAGAAGCAATGATTACAGGTAAACTAAACTATGAAAAGACTGTAAATAGGAATCTACGTCGATTGGAAAAGGTGCGAGAAAAGTTTTTAACAATGGACGAAAACACATATTAACTGATGTGGAGAAAAGAATGAAAGTTGCTATTTTTTATGATTCTTCAAGTGTTTCCAAAGCAAATGTAATAAAAGATATAGTTAGTTCACACAAATGTAATGTCCTTCTATATGATGAATCTTTGCAAATCTTTGATAAAGTGCATGAATTAATGAAAGATATCACACATGTCCTTTTTATATATAAAGACTTTGAAAAAAATAAAACTAATTTTTTTCTAGGATATGCCATTGGAGCAGGACGTAAAGTTCTTTTTATAGAAGAAGGAAAAGTGCCAAAACAATGGCTTAATTTATTAAAAGTTATATCATTGGAATCTTTTGATTCTTACTTCAAGCTAGAAAAGAAAAGCTTTGTAGAAATAGAAACAAAAGAAAAAGCAAAGCGAAAGTTGTTGGACAAGGGCTATTCATTATTTAAGGCTAACTATGTTCAAGCTGTTATGAATAACGAAGTAGATGTTGTAAAATTATTTATAAAAGCTGGTTTTAACCCTTCAGAACTAGACAATCTGGGCACTCCAGTTCTTTCTTTAGCTGTAAGAGAAAGACATCTTGAAATGGTTAAAACATTAATTAAAGAAGGTGCATCACTTGATGTGGCATCTGCAGATAGAAATTACACTGCTTTGATGGATGCTGCTCAAATTGGGGAGCTAGAAATTGCAAGACTTCTACTCGAAAATAAAGCGAACCCAAATGTTCAAAGTAAGGATGGTCAAACCGCACTTATTCTAGCTGTTGGTCGGCAAGATGTTAAAATTATAGAAATGCTATTAAACAATCACAGTGATTATAATCTTAAAGATTCTATGGGAATGTCTTCACTAGATTATGCAAATCTTTTTAGAAATGAAGAAATCTTAAAACTGTTTGATAAAGCAAGACAAATGTAAAGATGTTCTTTCGTTTTGTTAATTTTTCCTTCATACGCCAAATAATTTGCAACAGTTTTCAAACACAATATCACAGAGTTTTGCAACAGGAATACCTAAATATTCACTCATCCTTTGATATGTATGCTTTATGTATAGTGAAGTATTAGGCTTGCCACGCATAGGAACGGGTGTCATATAGGGAGCATCTGTTTCTAAAAGCAAACGCTCTTTTGGAATGGAAAGCACCAAGGACTTAATCTTTTGAATTGCAGTGTTAGTTTTTGCAAAAGTGATGTTGCCAGGAAAAGAAATAAACCAACCTCGCTCCAAAAATGTTTTAGCCTCATCTTCTCCATAAGAATAACAGTGAATTACTCCTTTATGCCAGCCAACTTCGTCTATACATTCAAGAGTTTCTTGATATGCCTCCCTAGAATGAATAATTACACTAAGATCATACTTTTTTGCCATCTTTAATTGCTCAATAAAAAGCTCTTTTTCTCCTTGAACATCAAGTGTACCACCTTCATTAAGCATTTTAGCATCTTTGCCATTCCAGTAGCGATCAAGTCCACATTCTCCAAGTGCAAATACAGGAAGAGATGTCTTTTGTGCCCCATTAAGTCCAATTTTAATGTCATCTTCTAACATTTTTAAAGCTTCATCTCTATTAGCTATAGTTTGAGTATGAGGCCAAAGTCCTGCAGAAAAATGGATAAACGAAGGTATTTCGCCACCTGAAATATCTTTAACACATTCCATTCGATTCTTTAGATCTCCTGACTCTGTGCCAATA
Source organism: uncultured Treponema sp. (assembly GCA_905372205.1). GTDB lineage: Bacteria > Spirochaetota > Spirochaetia > Treponematales > Treponemataceae > Treponema_B. Next base: position 2,545 of record CAJPOH010000050.1, on the reverse strand, counting down.
TCCATTATAAATCTAAAACCCTCTTCTTTTAATGAAGACATCATTTCTGTTGGATTTTCAATCTTTTTGCTTGTCATTAGAATATGTGTATGTGAATCTGCGAACATATTGACCTCACTCTATATTTTTTGTATCATACACTCCGTTACTTGAGCTGAAGTGGTGGAATAGGTAGACACTAGGGACTTAAAATCCCTTGGCAGTAATGCCGTACGGGTTCAATTCCCGTCTTCAGCACTTTTATAAAACCTAGCCAAACAAAATTAAAAGCTTTCTAAAAGCATAACAAACGTTTTTTAGGGAATTACCTCTCTTCAGCATAATTTTCTTTGTCCATTTCTGCAACAAAGTTTTCTGATATTGCACCTTCAAGAACAGATGAAACATTTTTATATCCCAGTTCAACCAGCTCTTTTGCTCCCCACGTTGAAGTTATCCCTGTGTTACAGTAAATTACGATTGGTGTATTCTTATCTTTAGGAAGAGAAGCTATATTGTTTGGGATCTCTCCAATTGGGATATTAATTGCATTTTTAAAGTGTTCAGCGTTATATGAAGTCTTTGTTCTATAATCTATCAGAAAAAAACTATCACTATTAACGCTATGTCTAACACTATACACACGTATCGTATCAAAATTAACAAGATTGTACTCATACTCATCTATGCCTTCAGCATTATATATAGTTTCAAAACCATGTTTTACCAATATTTCAGTTGCAGGAAAACTAGAATCAGCATTCTTTCCGTAGACATATATGGGTAAGTTTTTGAGGTCTATAATTTCTGCTACTCGCCTTTCAAGATCTGATTTTGGAATATTTATGGCATACTCTAAATGACCTTCTTTGTAGCTATGATATGGTCGCACATCAAGAATGAGATGATTATCTTTTTCTTTACTAGTGTTTACTTTCACCATTCTAGTTCCTGAAATATCTTCAACATACACAACCTTACTACAAGAAATAAGAAATAAGAACATAAATAATAAAAATATATTTTTTATACTCATATGGAAGTGATTATAAAAGTTTACTTTTTGATAGTAAAGGGGTAGGCATTTTAATAGGCATAAGGTAAACAATTTTGAATGTGGCTATTCAGCAATAGCCGTAACTTATTACTTTTTGAATATTCTCTTTTAAACCAGAAACCCATATTCATAAACCTTTGGTTCAATGTGTTTTGCTAATAATTTCAGTTTGCCTCGTAAATCAGCAATAAGAGTATTATATGTTTCATCATCTGAGCTAGGATTCATCTTCCCCGCTTTTTCACCTTGAAAATATAGACGTATATCATAAAGCGAAGCGTCAGCATTTGCATTTTTTTGACTATGGTAATACTTCCATAATTCCAAAGCAGAATTATAAACAGCTTGTGAAATTTGTGAAAACTCAATGTTTTTTAAGAAATTACTCATAAAATTAGACTTAAAAGTCTTTTTGCACCCCACCTGTTTTCTTTCAAAAGGAATCCAATGATTAACTCCACATTTTGCTTCAATCCTATTGGATTCTGCAAAAAGAGAATAAATTAAACAATTAGATTTAAACTCATCATCTTCTTCCCAGCTATCATTAGGGTATAGATATTGATCTCTATCATTTATCCATGTGTGATCAATAACTTTCCTAACTGCATGAAAAATGCAATTCTCGATTAAGTTTTTCTTGGTTATTGTGTTGGCATTAGAAGCTTTCAAAACACTCATTGAAGGTTTTGAGGTGATAAACACAACATGATTATTTTGAACATCTACACTCCCTCTCACTAACCAACCGATAGAATTTTCTTCATCTCTATATTTTCTTAGCCAATCTTTTATTGTTTTTTCGGGTGGATTCACAATTTTTTTGTTTCCCAGAAACTCACTGTTTTTACCAAAAATATCAATTTTTATGGAAGAAAACTTTTCTTTTATTCCTGTATTCCAAATAAAAAATCCAATTGGAAACTTACCATTCACATTATCAAAAGTCCAAGCAGGCACTATAAAAAGAGACTCTAGCTTTGCAGGAAAAGCAGTCCTAAATTCTTTATAGTGCGTGCCTTGCAAAATTTTGATTTTTGAAAAATTCGCAATTATGCAATTTGGAATTTCTATGTAGCATCTAAAAAGAAACAAAACATAGAGTTCTTTTGCTCCTTGCTTTAGAATATCTTGATATTTTTCTTTAATTTTAGAATAAGAAACACCACTTTTATGTTTAGATTCTTTTGCTGGAATAGTTTTAGAAGAAGTTGCCTCCGCATAAGGCGGGTTTATGTAGATAACTAACTTTTTTCTTTTTTCTTCATCGTTCAAAATATCTTGCAACTCAGCAGGACATTTTGAAAAATCATCATTCAAAAAATCGAATTGAAAAATATGATTTTCTGCCATCTTCCAACCATTGTCTATTCTATCTTGCATTACATCAACATCTTGGCGGTCAATTGTGGAAGCCCAAACATTGTCATAATTTGTAAGTCCATTTAAAAGATTACCCGTACCAGCTGAGCAATCCCAAATATAATACTCTTCTTGCCACGTTTCGCC
>CAJPOH010000049.1 GCA_905372205.1 uncultured Treponema sp. | reverse complement strand
GGTTTATCTAATTTAAGGAGAATTTACATCATGGCTGATAGTATGAGTGAGAGCTTGAAAGCGTTTGCCCTAGAAAAAGGCTTGGATGATGATTTAGTGATATATGTTGTGCAACAAGCATTAAGAGCTGCTTATAAAAAGCAATATGGAACAGACAGTAATGTTACGTTCAAAACTGATGATGGTAGTGTTGTAATGTTTTCACGAAAGAATATAGTTGAAAAGGTAAAAGAACCTACTTTTGAGATTTCATTAAAAGAAGCTACAAAATATACAGATATGGCAGAGATTGGGGATGAACTTACAATAGAAATTGACCCATTAAGCTTTAAGATGATGGCAGTTCATGCAGGAAAGCAAAGAGCTTTACAATGTTTGCAAGAAATACAAAAAGATACGCTTTATGCAGAATATAATGCAAAATTAGGGGAGATTATCATAGGATATTTTCATAGAGAGGTAAATGGAAACATCTTTGTTGATTTAGGTAAGGTGGAAGGTTTTTTGCCTAAAAAGTTTCAATCTCCTCTCGATAAGTTTGGTCGTGATGGAAGAGCAGGGGAAGAAAATAGAATTAAGGCTCTAATACAAGAAGTGAAAAAAAATAGGCACACAAATATTGTTCAACTCCTACTTTCGAGAACTTGTAGCGATTTTGTACGACGCATATTAGAGCTTGAGGTGCCAGAAATATACAATGGAGTTATTGAGATTAAAAATATTGTCAGAGAGGCTGGATATAGAACTAAGGTAATTGTGGCTTCAACTAAAGATGGGGTTGACCCTGTAGGTTCTTGTGTAGGTCCAAAGGGGACTAGAATTCAGCATGTAATTGCAGAATTGGGTGGTGAAAAAATTGATATTATCGAGTATACTGACAATATTAAGGACTACATAGCAAGAGCTTTATCTCCCGCAGAGGTAGATGATGTGGTGATAGTGGATGAAGAAAAAAGATCTGCTGTGGCAATAGTTAATCCTACGCAATTATCTTTAGCTGTTGGAAAGCAAGGTATGAATGTTAGACTTGCTAACAGGTTAGTTGACTGGAATATTTTGGTTAAGACAGAAGAAGATTTCAAACAAATGGATATATATAGTAGTGCTGTTGATAGGGCAGAAAGTTTGTTTAGTGAAGATGATTCTGATGTAATAAGTGCAATTCATGAGCTACCAGGCATAACTGAAGAGATTGTTGCAGTGTTGAATAATAGTGGAATTACAGAAATTCAAGATGTTATTTATATGACAGAAGAACAAATTCGTTCGATCGAAGGTATGACAGATGAGATGGTTACAACTTTACTTGATATTATTGCAAACACTGTTGAAATAGAGGATGAAGAAGAGTTAAATGATGAAGAAATTGAGGAAGAAGAAGTTGAAGATTTGAGATGCCCTGAATGTAATGAACCTATAGAAATTGGTATGTCTGAATGTCCACATTGTGGTGTGGGACTGACATTTGAATATTATGAGGATGATAAATAGGAGAGCTATGACAGAAATAAATGGTGAAGAAAAGAAGGTTAATTTTCTTCTTAATAAACAGTCATCTCAAAAAGAGAATCGCTCTGATGTGGCAACTGGTGGTAAGTCTGATGAGGCAATAAAGCCCATGATTAAAAGACGAGTTATAGTGCGGAAGAAGACTGCTTCTGAAAAAGATGCAAGTAAAAAAGTTTCTACTTCCAATGAAACTCAGAAAGTGCGTGTTGTTAGTAGTCGTAGTAAGGAACAAGTCGCATCTGATTCGGCATCTTTGGTGCAAGATAGTCCTCCTATTAAAGAAAAAGAAGTTGAAAAAAATTCTTTGCAAGAAAAAAACAATGTTCCTTCTACTGAAGTTGTTATCGAAAAGACTGTTTCAACTGAGGCTATTTCTTCAAAAAAGAAAGAAAAAAAAGTTGAACCACCTAAAGATGTACAAGTTGAAGCTAAAGTTAGTGAACGTCCTCAGATGACTAGAATGCCTGCAAAAAAAGATTTTGCTGAAAAAGATACCAGTTCTATGCCATCTTGCATTATTAAGAGAACAGAAGCTACCCAAGAGGTTTCTTCTACAAAAAAATATGTGAGTATTGATGAGCTTAACAAAAGACCTAATATAAAAGCAGGAAATTTAAGTGATGGTGCGAAAAAATATAGGTTTAATGGAAATAAAAAGACGCAAGATGGAAGAAGTGCTGATGGACGTTCAGGTGAGAGACGTGGACAATTTGATAAAAATAGAAAAGATTTTTCGGGACAGAGAAATGGAGAAGGAAGACGTTTTGGAAATCAAGAACATGATCGAATTGGAAGGAATCAAAATAATAGAAAACCTTTCTCTAACAACATAGCACGTCCAGTGCCTCAGGCAATTCCAATAGAAACCAATAAACATTCTAAAAAACTTAAACCTGTTAAGAAAAATGAGTATTCAAGAAAATCTAAGGAAGAAGAGTTTTTTGAAGAGAAACAGATTCAACAAAAGAAAAAGGTTAAGGATAAGATTAGTGCTGTTCCTAGTGAAATTCAAATTTTGGAGAACATTTCTGTATCAGAGCTTGCAAAGAAAATGAATCTTAGATCATCAGAAATTATTGCAAAATTGATGGAAAATGGAATGATGGTAACTGTTAACCAGTCTATAGATTCAGATACTGCACAGATTATTGCTTCAGACTATGGTTGTAATGTAAAGGTTGTGTCTCTTTATGATGAGACTATTATAGAAAGTGCTAGTGATGAAGGGGTGCAGTTGAAGCAAAGACCTCCAATTGTTACTGTTATGGGACACGTAGATCATGGAAAGACTAAAACTCTTGATGCAATAAGAAGTGCAAATGTTGCAGCTGGGGAATTTGGAGGAATAACACAGCATATAGGAGCTTATACTGTCTCTTATAATGGAAAACCTATAACATTCCTCGATACTCCAGGTCACGAAGCTTTTACTATGATGAGAGCAAGGGGGGCTGCTGTTACTGATATTGTAGTTCTTGTGGTTGCTGCAGATGATGGCGTTATGCCTCAAACGATTGAAGCTATAAACCACGCAAAAGATGCTAAAGTGCCTATAATTGTTGCAATAAATAAGATTGATAAACCTGAAGCTAATCCTGATAAGGTGAAAAATAGACTTTCAGAGTTAGATTTAATGCCTGAAGATTGGGGTGGAAAAACTATGTATGTTGAAATTTCTGCACTCAAAAAACAAGGTATTGATGACTTACTTGAAGCTATTCTTTTGCAAGCTGAGGTTTTGGAATTAAAGGCTAATTATGATTGTAACGCTGAAGGCAAGGTTATTGAATCTAAGATTGATCATGGACGAGGTGTAGTGGCTACGATCATTGTTCAACGTGGTATTTTGCATGAAGGAGATCCTTATGTTGCAGGTATTTATGCAGGTCATGTGAGGGCTATATTTAATGATAGAGGTATGCGTATTCCTGAAGCTAGTCCTAGCATGCCTGTTGAAATATTAGGTCTTGATGAGATGCCAAACGCTGGAGATCCTTTCCAAGTTACTGATAGCGAAAAGTTAGCTAGACAAATCTCTAGCAAGAGGTGTGAACTCAAACGTTTTGAAGTTGCACAAAATGTTAAGAAAGTTACTCTTGATAACCTGTATGAGACAATTCAAGAGGGAGGCGTGTTAGAGCTAAAAGTTATTATTAAAGCTGATGTGCAAGGTTCTGTTGAAGCCTTAAAACAATCACTCGAAAAACTTTCTACCAACGAGGTTAGATTGAATGTGATTCATGCTTCAGCTGGAGCAATTAATGAATCGGATGTTTCTTTAGCTACTACCGATTCTAATGTGATTATAATTGGCTATAACGTTAGACCAACTGTGAAGGCAAAACTTTTAGCAGAAACAGAAAAGGTTGACATTAGAAAATACACAGTGATTTATCAAGCAGTTGAAGAAATGAAACTTGCAATGGAAGGGATGTTATCTCCTGATAAGAAAGAAGTTGTTATTGGTAATGCTGAGATTAGGAATGTATTTAAGGTTTCTAAGGTAGGAAACATTGCAGGTGTATATGTGCTTGATGGCATCATAAAACGTTCTTGTTTGGTTAGTGTTATAAGAGAAAATGTTGTGGTCGCAAGTTCTATAAAGATTTCTTCGTTAAAACGCTTTAAGGATGATGTGAAAGAAGTTGCTTCTGGTTTTGAATGTGGTGTATCATTAGAAAACTTCAATGATATTGCAATCGGAGATAATTTGGAATTTATAGAGATTCAAGAAGTTGCTCGTAAATTAACATCAAAAAAAGAAGAATAGACTTTTGGAGTGGTAATGAGTGAGCATCGTATTGAAAGATTGCAAGAACAAGTGAGAGAAGAGATTTCTCGCCTTATTGGTTCTCGTAGAATAAAAGATAAGCGAGTCGATTCTTTTCTTTCTATAAATCGTGTGGTTATCTCTTCTGACTTAGCCTATGCTAAAGTTTATGTTTCTAGTTTTATGGATGAGCATGTTACAAAGCAAGGAGTGGCAGGTTTGGAACATGCAAAAGGGTTTATACGTTCTTCGCTTGCAAAAATGTTGCGAATAAGGAAAATACCTGAATTCTCTTTTATCTATGATAGAAGCATAAAAGAAGGGCAAGATATTATCAGGCTCATTGATTCTCTTGATATTTCTCCTGAAGAAGATGAGTGTTCTGAAAATTTGAATTTGTTGTAGCTTTTCTGAAATGAGTGGTGATTATCTTATTCCTTTTGCTAAAATGAGTGGAATAACTAGTTTTGCATCTCTTTCGACTGTAAAGAAACTACTTTCAACAAAGAAAGTAGGGCATACAGGTACTCTTGATTCTTTTGCTGATGGGCTTTTGGTTTTGCTTACAGGCAAGATGACACGTTTAGCTTCTTTTATAGAAGCAAAAGATAAGGAATACGAAGCAATTTTGTGTTTTGGAAAAGAAACTGACACTTTAGATACTGAGGGCTTGATTGTTTGTGAGAAACCTTTGCCACTGTATTCTGATGTTTTGATGGTTTTAACACAGTTTTTAGGCGATATTATGCAAATTCCACCAAGCTATTCAGCATTGCATGTTGGAGGTAAGCGTGCTTCGGATATTGCAAGGAGTGGAAAGGAAGTTGTTTTATCATCTCGTAAGGTGCATATACATGATATAACTATCAAGGGAGTTCAGTTTCAGAATGAGGATGTGTTTTTTAAACCTCAAGAAGTGAGTGAGAATAAAAGATTAAAGTTTTTGCATATTCATCTTAAATGTTCTAAAGGTACTTATGTGAGATCACTAGCTAGAGATATTGGTAGAGCTTGTGGTTCTTTAGCTTACCTAGTGGCTTTAAGGCGTTTGGCTATTGGACATTTCAATTTGAAAGATGCTTTTGGCTTTGAATTGTTGCCAAGTTTTGGTTCTGAAAAGGTTTTAAAAAAAGATTTTGTAGTTTATAAAAAAAATATAGATGATTATAAGATGAGTTTTACAAAACAACTTTGTAGTCAATTGGGGTTTCTATATTTAGAAATAAAACCTGATTTTAGGAAAAGTTTTGTAAGTGGTAAGGATATCAAAGAAAACTGGTTTTTTGATTTTGATAGGGAAAAACATGTAGAGTTAAAAAATGATGCTATTTTTGTGTTTGCTTTTGATTCTCTTTTAGGGGTTATTGAGTGTAGTAAGGAAAAGTATAGATATAGGTGCGTATTAAAAGGAAATGAGTGATTTTAAGGTAATAGATTGGAATGCGTTACCAAGTTTTGAAGCAAGTTTTTTTAAGACAGGTTCTGCTATTTCTATAGGTGGTTTTGATGGACTTCACCTAGGGCACATGGCTTTGCTTGAAGAACTTAAAAAGAAGGCAAAGGGAATGTTGAAAGGTGTTCTTACCTTTTATACTCCTCCAGCTTATATGTTGAGTACATCTTCAAAGCATGGACTCATTTCTACATGGAGATTAAAGAAAGAGAAGCTTATACGGCTAGGTTTTGATTTTGCTATATTAGTTGACTTTTCTTCAAATTTTGCTAAAATGAAGGCGGAGGATTTTGTAGAGCTACTAAAGAAATACTTAAATCTTGAGTTTCTTGTTGTGGGAGATGATTTTCATTTTGGATATAATCGCATCTCTTCTATCGAGGATATGCGTTGTCTTTCTTGCAAATTCTCTTTTGTTTTTGAAGCAGTAAAACCACTGGTGATTGGTGAAAAAGTGCAGAAGGTTAGTTCTAGTTTGTTGAGAACTTATATATATGAAGGAAATGTTGAATATGTTAATTCCCTACTGGGAGAGCCTTTTACAGTTGATCTTTTAGATCTAACTCCTTGTGTAATTGAAGGAAAAGAGCTTAGGTTTAGAAGAGGAGATATATTACAAGTATTACCAAAAGACGGGAAGTTTGAAGGAGCGGTTTGTTTTAATGCTTCCGCTTTTGAAGAAAAAGCTGTTGTTTTATTAGATGAAAATTATTTGAGATTGGTTTTTGCAAATATGGAACTAAATAAGGTGTTGCCTTGTTTGGATAGATTAAAATTTATTTAAGGAGTAGGTATGGCACTTACAAAAGAAAAAACAGCATCAATAGTTAGTGAATTTGGTGCAAACGAAAAAAATACAGGTTATATCAATGTTCAAATTGCTATTCTAACTGAAAGAATTAAAAAGCTTACAGAGCATTGCAATCAAAATCCAAAAGATGCAAGCAGTAGGCGTGGTCTTTTAGGGCTTGTAGGTCATAGAAAGAGTCTTTTGAAGTATTATCAAAGAAAAGATATTGCAGGATATCGAAGTCTTATACAAACATTAGGACTTAGAAAATAAATTATTTGATAG
>CAJPOH010000048.1 GCA_905372205.1 uncultured Treponema sp. | reverse complement strand
GAATAAGTGTATACTTTATTATCCTTTTTTGTGACAAATAATGTATTTGCTCCGTCATACTTAAAAGTTTTTTGAAAACTTATAGCTGATAGTGGGAACTTACCACCACCTAATGGCAAGTCTACTGCAAAAGTTGGAGTAGAAAGACCAGAAAGTTCTTTTTTAAGATTTTCCCATAAGATGAGGGCATCTTTTAATGGCACTCTAAAGTGGCTAGTGCCAAAAGCCATATCCAATTGAAAAAGATAGCCTGGCTTAATGCCCAACATTGTGAGATTATTAAACAGAGTTGTAAGTATTTTTGTCTCATCATTAATGTCTTTTAGTAAAACTGTTTGACTTTGCATAGGAATTCCGCTTTTCAATATTTTGTTTAAGCATTGTCTTTGAGCTAAACCTAATTCTGCTGAGTGGTTTATATGAGGAATTAGCCAAAGTGGTCTCACTTTTTCTAACAATGAAAGTAGCTTTTTTGAAAAAACTTCAGGTGCAAAGATTGGGCTTCTAGTGCATAATCTAAAAATGAGAGTAGGAAATGTTTCTCTTAAACTTAAAAGCAAGTGTCTAAGCTCTTCAAAAGAAGCTGTTAGAGGGTCGCCACCAGAAATTAAAACTTCCCTTATGTATGATTTTTCCTTTAAGTATGAAATTACATTTTTTAATTCTGCATCGCTTATAAAACCATTGGGACGGGCTGTGTAGCTTTTTCTAAAACAGTAGCGACAGTGGGCAAAACATTTTCCTGTAGCAAGCAAGAGAATTCTGTTTTTATATTGGTGAATTAAGAATGGTGTTACTGCATAATTTGCCTCTCCCAATGGATCAGCATTTTCGTCTTGTGTGGCTTCCATTTCTCTTTCATCAAAAAGAATCTGGCGTTTTAGAGCTTGTTTGTCTTCTAGTGAAATGGTTTCTTCTATTAATTTTGAAAATGCAGGTGAGATGAGGCAACTCAAGTTATTGCTTTTATAGTCTTCCCAGTTTTTTTCTCGCCAGTTTGCTTCATTTAAACGTTTCATCTTGTTGAAAATCTTGAATCTATTAGCTTAAAAGGAGATGTGGCATTATTCACCTCAACAATCTCATCATTTTTTAAGAAAAATATTGCTGATGTATTGGGTAATTTTGCTAGTAACTCTTTGCTTTTTTCTAGTCCTAAAACAAAGCAAGATGTAGAAAGAATATCGCTAATCATTGCTTCATCTGAAATTATAGTAACAGCATTAAGTTCATTTTCTACAGGGTAACCTGTTTTTGAAGAAATGATGTGATGATATATCTTTCCATCTTTTTCAATAAATCTTTCGTAATTGCCAGATGTCACAATAGCTTTATTTTTAACTTCCACGTAACCAGCCACCTTATTTCTTTCATTAATTATTGGATTTTTTATACCAACTTTCATTTTAGATTTATCATCATCTTTTTGCATAACCAAGACATTGCCACCTAGGTCAATCACTGCCTTTTTAATGCCATTTTCGCTTAAAATTGCTTTTATACAGTCTGTTGCATAACCTTTTGCACTGGCTCCAAGGTCAAGCTTTATATAAGGAAGTTTCACTATATTTTTGTTTACAATCACACAATCAAAATAATCTACATAAGCTAAGGCATTTTCGATTTCTTTTTGAGTGGGAAGATTTGCTTCTCCTTGCCATAAAGGTTGCCAAAGTTTTGTAAGAGAGCCAATACATGGGTTAAAAGCCCCTGATGTGAGGTGAGCAAAACGCAAGCTTTCTTCCATTACATGGCATAATTCTGGTGAAATAGAAATTTCTTTGCTAGAAGTATTTTTGTTAAGTTTATAAAGCTCTGATTCTTTTAGCGTTGGACTAAAAATACTCTCGAGTTTCTTTAATTTTGCAAAAGCTTCGTCCAAAACACTTTGAGCTTTTTTTTCTTCCATATTGGTGAATATTTGAATTGAACAAACTGTGTCAAAAGCAAATTCAACTCTTTGAACATTCCTTTCTTTTTGTTTGCATGAATAAAGATTCACCAAAAGCAATAGCCAAATAATTTTTTTTAATATCTTCATAGTTGGTGGATTTTATCTCTTTTTTTCTTGCATAACAAGAGAAAGATGTAAGAATAATAAAAATGGCAATATTTTTTACAATTTACCCTCTTCTAATTTCATTTATTTTTTTTGACTTGTTCAATATGAGGCTCTCGTCTTGCAAGTAACGATTTATTCGTTTTTATATTTTTAGTGTTAGCTCTAAAGTAAGTCATTGATTAAAGTATGCTTTTGACTGTATACTTCGGTGTTAATGATTGCCAAATCTTTTTTAGGAGACGTATATGAAAAGAATATTATTAACTATTTCTAGCTTGGTTTTGCTTTGTTTTATATCTTGCGATCAAGTTGATGATGGCTATACAAAGAAACCTAAAGATCCTACAGAATTAGCTTATTTTAATGAGCAAATAGAGAAGTTTTCACCAATAAATATAAGTGGAGAAGTAGGTTTTAAAATTGGAGAAAATGATAACGACGATGCTACTATTTCTCATTCTTACAAGATTGCTAAATATGAGGTAACTAGGGACTTGTGGAGTCATGTGTATAGATGGGCAACCAACGAAACATTGGCAAAAGAACAAGAACGAAAGATATATAAGTTTTCTTCAAAAGCAAATATTGGAGATGTTACTTCCAAAAGAACAGAGCCTATGATCAATGTTACTTTTATGGATGCCGTTGTATGGTGCAATGCCTTTACAGAATATCTAAATTTTTTGCACAAAGATGATAATAAGTGGGTTGATTTATTCCCTGTATACTACAGAAATGATGCACAGCAAGTATTTGAAGACTTTGTTAGAACAAAAAAAGAAGACAGAAGAAAAAAATATTTTGATACGTTAGCGGATAAGGTGTTACGTGTGGCAGGAGAACCAACAGATAGTCAGACTGGTATGGAGTTTAAAGATTTCTATGAATTTAATGGATATCGTCTTCCAACAAACGTAGAATGGGAGTTTGCTTCTCGTTTAACTAAGAATTCCACAAACTCATTTGACCCAAGCAGGACTATAATACTTAATGGTGTTACGTATTATCTGTTGAAAGGATTGTGTCTTAGTGGATCTAATTATCTACATTCTGATACTTCAAATGAGGCAAAAGAAGCTAATGCCACAGTTGCAAACAATTATGATAAGCTATCAGGGTTACTTTCTCCTACTGATGACCCAACTGCAGTTGCAACAAAAAAAGCAAATGATATAGATCTTTATGATATGTCTGGCAATGTGTGGGAATGGATACTTCCTGTTAGTGAAAGGCGTATAGTGCTAAAGAAAGCTGCAGGTGATACGTTTATTTTGAATGATAAATATCCTTATTCAAACGAAAAAGGTGAGAATAGAATAAAAGGTGGTTCTTATCGTTCTGACAAGACAATAGAATATGCAGTTGGTTTTGTAGGAAAGTTTCCAATGAAATCTGATGATGAACACAAAGAGAAATGGCAAAAAAAGGATATTGGTTTTAGACTTGCTAAGACAGATAAAAATTTCTTTTAACCTTACATTCTGAAATTAGGAACTAAAAAAGCCTGTTTGATGGAAAGAAAAACATCAGATAGGCTTTTTTTATTTTTCTTTCTATCCTCTTGTTTCCAATTCTAATATTTTATATCATCAAAATATCAGAATTTAGGAGGAATGCAATGCTTAATTTTGAATATTACACACCAACAAAGGTTGTGTTTGGAAAAGATGCTGAAAAAGATGTTGCTCGTCTTATTTTGGAATACACTGCAAAAAAAATATTACTTCATTATGGTTCAGGTAGCATAAGAAAAACTGGACTTTTAGATAGAATAAAGAAAAGTCTGGATGAAAATGGCTTAGAATATGTAGAATTTGGAGGCGTAAAGCCAAACCCACGCCTTTCACTAGTATATGAAGGAATTGAATTAGGCAAACGTGAGAATGTTGATTTTATTCTTGCCATTGGGGGAGGCAGTGTTATTGACTCTGCTAAAGCAATAGCTTATGGAATAAAAGATGAAGGCGATGTTTGGGATTTCTTTGCAAAAAAAAGACTTGCCACCTCTGCTTTACCGATAGGAGTTGTGCTAACAATTGCTGCTGCAGGAAGTGAAATGAGTAATTCTTCTGTCATCACTAATGAAGATGGTTTAATAAAATGTAGCTATAATGATAACCTCTCACGCCCTAAATTTGCAATAATGAATCCCACTCTAACTATGACTTTACCTGATTACCAAACAGCATGTGGTTGTGTGGACATATTAATGCATACAATGGAGCGTTATTTTGTACCGGGAGATGCAATGGAAATCACAGATAGCATTGCAGAAGCACTTATGCGAACAGTAATCGTCAATGCAAGGGTGTTAAAAAAAGATAGCCAAAACTATAAAGCAAGGGCAGATGTGATGTGGGCAAGTAGTCTTTCTCACAATGGGCTTACAGGTTGTGGGCAAGGTGGTGGAGACTGGGCAACACATGGCTTAGAGCATGAATTAAGTGCCTTATATGATGTAGCACATGGAGCTGGGTTGGCAGCTATCTGGGGGAGCTGGGCAAGGTATGTATATAAGGAATGTTTGCCTCGCTTTAAAAAGTTTGCAATCAATGTTATGGGAGTAAGCGAGGGACTTTCAGATGAAGAGACTGCAATAAAAGGTATAGAAGCAATGGAAGAGTTTTATCGCTCAATTGATATGCCAACTTCAATCAAAGAATTAAATATATCTCCAACAGAAAAGGAGCTTTGCCTAATGGCACATAAATGTAGTCTTGTTGCAGGTGGTGCTAAAGGAGTCGCAAAAGTACTGCACGAAGAAGACATGCTAGAAATATACAAAATGGCAAGTAAGTAAACATTACCATCATACATTACCAAATATCATAATCGTACATTAGGGGATGTGAAAATAGTACATTAGCTAATGTACTGCCCCCATTCTGTACAGAATAGAGGGTGCAAACCCCGCTATATTGCGACCGCTTGCTGTACAGCATTGAGGTGCAAATCCCGCTATATTGCATCCGTATTCTGTACAGAATTGCATCGCAATACATGCGTGTTTCGCCTACCGGTGTAGACTTTCGTTCTAGGCGTGGAAACACCTAGAAATTAAAGAATGTGCAGATTAATTTGCTCTCGAATTAATCAGTGGCTTCTTAATAAGAGTTCATCTTGAAAAAAATCCAATGCCATATAGAAAAATAAAGCTAAAAGTTATATACTACCTACATCTTTACGTAGATAGAGGGATGGTGGGATGATCATTATAAAAACAAAAGAACAAATAGATGGAATCAGAAAATCTTGCAAACTATTAGCACAGCTTTTTGAAGAATTAAAATCAGTAATGAAATCTGGCATTACAACAAAAGAACTAGACAAGTTTTGTGTTGCATATATAGAAAAACATGGTGGCAAACCTGCATGGTATAGAGAGAATTTTCCTGGTGCTGCTTGTATTTCGATAAATGAAGAAATTATACATGGACTTCCCGGAAAACGTATTGTAAAAGATGGAGACTTAGTCTCTATGGACATAGGTATAGATTTAGATGGATACATAAGCGATGCTTGTGTTACCTATCCTGTGGGTAATGTGAAACCAGAAAATTTGAAATTACTGCAAGTTACAACAGAGTGTCTTTATAAAGGAATAGAGGCTTGCAAGGCAGGAAACAGAATCTCTGATATTTCTAAAGCTGTATATATCCATGCAAAGGCCCATAATTATGGTGTTGTTTATGAATACACAGGACATGGAGTTGGTCTTGATGTGCATGAAGAGCCTGCAATTCCAAATTATCCCGAAAAAAGAATGTTCAATCCAAGAATAAAACCGGGAATGGTGCTTGCTATTGAACCTATGATCAATTTAGGTCGAGATGACATTCGCCACAAAAAAGATGGTTGGACAGTCCTAACTGCTGATGGTTCTGTTTCTTGCCATATGGAACACACTGTGGCTGTTTTTGAAGATCACACAGAAATACTTTCACAATTGTAAGAGTAACTTTGTCGACATTATCTTCTATTGTAATGTGGATATCTTGAAAAATCTTTATTGGCTTTTTCAAGATTATGGTGAGTATTTACAATAAGCTAAATCTCTAAAATAGGTAGGTGCTGTAATCAAAGACAACTCGTTTAATTTTTAAGGAGAAAACTATGTTTGAAGTTAGGGTTGAAGCGGATTTTGCTGCTGCACATTATCTTCAAGATTATCATGGAAAATGTGAAAGATTGCATGGTCATAATTATAGAGTACTAGCACATGCTAGAGGGAGTGAATTAGATGCAGGTGGTATGCTTTTAGACTTTAGCATCTTGAAAAAAGCATTAAAAGATATTTGTGGCGAGCTTGACCATACAAACTTAAATGACAATCCTTATTTTTCTATGAATCCAAGTGCAGAACGCATTGCTATGTATATCTATGAAAAGCTTAAAAATATACTTCCTGAATGCCCATTATATGCTATTGATGTTTATGAAACTCCTACAAGTAGGGCAAGATATATAAATGAAGAATTTTCCAAATAAAAATACTATTCTTTCTGGCACGTTTAAATTATCAACTTGGTTTAAAACTGTTAATGGGAATGTTCGTGTAGCAGAGTTTTACGTGAAAGCGACTCCTTTCCTGAAAAAGCATAAAATGAGTTTGCTATGAGAATAGCTTATTAGAAAATGAACGTATATACAACATTGAAAAAAGATGGAATAAAAATGTATACTCACGATTAATAGTCAAAAATTGTTATACACTTATAAGGAGGTTTCTTATGAAGAAACTAAAAG
>CAJPOH010000047.1 GCA_905372205.1 uncultured Treponema sp. | reverse complement strand
AGATATATATCGCCACATAATGTCCCAGCTACTTGTATTCAAGAGAACATATGCAATATTTTCAAAACCCGCAAAACAAGAAGCAAAAAACATAACTAAAAGTATTAGTTCTCTCTTTCTTATATTATCAGAATAGGAAATGCCTTCTGCTCTTTGAATATACGGATGCACAAAAAAAACTAAAACACAATAAAAAAAGAAAAACTTTATTACTTCTTCAATGAAGCCTGAATATATAAATGAGTGAAAGAAATGTTGAAAAAAACTTATCGGAATTCTTTTTAAGAAATTATAAAACAGACGAAAAATAAATAATTGCAAGATAGAAGAAATAAAGATGGCAAAAAAAGAAAACAAAACCGTAAGCAAAAGAACATGCATCGCAAAACTCTTTCTGCACACAAGCAAAAAAATAAAAACAATAGCAAAAACAAACGGAACAAAGATGAATAAAGCAAAGATGGAAATAAATGTCGCCTCTAAAACTATGCCGTCGGACAGAATCGAACTGTCGACACAAGGATTTTCAGTCCTTTGCTCTGCCAACTGAGCTACAACGGCTAAACACGCTCGCAATGATAATTTTTTTCTCCTATTGTGTCAATACTTCGAATCGCGTGTCCATTCTATGAGATTCTTTTACACCCCTAACTTTTTACTTCATATTATGATACACTCGTATTTATACTATTAGGAGGCAAAAAAAATTAAATCAACACTAAAGTCAGTATTTTTTTCATTGTTGCCAATTCCTATTTTAGTATTTCTGTTACATATAACAATCACTCCTCTTTCAAGCAATGGAATTTTTTCCTTTTTAAAGGGTTCTGCTCTTATAATGATAGGTTTAACTTTCTTTTTGCATGGTATGGACATTGGTATTATGCCTATAGGTTCTTTTTTAGGTTCCAGTCTAATCAGAAGTAAAAAGGTTGTGTTTATTTTAATTTCTGGAGGAATAATTGCTTTTTTAGTAGCTGTGGCGGAACCAAATCTTTTGATTTTAGGAAGACAAGTTGAAGAAAATGTTTCGCATATTTCAGCCATCTCTCTATTAATTGTTGCAAGCATAGGTCTTGCTTTGGCGATTATCCTATCTCTTATCAGAACAATTTTTCAGCTTCCATTTAAGCTAATAATTCTTTTAGTTTATGGATTAATTTTCTTACTCAGTGCTTTTGTTTCCCCTCTTTATGTTGCAATAGCACTGGATACAGGCGGAGCAATTACAGGTCCTTTAACAGTGCCGTTTATAATTAGCTTTGGTGTAGGTTCTGCTTCAGTTAGAAGTGACGTAGCAGCTCATGATGACAATTTTGGTTACACAGGAATGGCAGTAGCATCTCCTATTCTTTTAGTTCTTTTTTATGCTGTGGTCTATAAATTTCTCACTGGCATGACAATAGCACCTCTGGAAGAAGGCTTAAAACACGCGTCTTCAACAATACCACACCTATTAGAACTTTTGCCTAGCACAATGTGGAGTGTTTTTCTTTCGATGCTTCCATTAGCAATCTTACTTCTAGTTTTTCAGTTTCTTATTCTACATATTCCTCCAGAAGCATTGAGAAAAATTATAATGGGTTTTATCTATTCATACATAGGTTTATGCTTTTTTTTCTTAGGCACAAACACAGCTTTTATTCCAACTGCCGAAACATTAGGAAAATTACTTAGCTTACTTTCTTATAATTGGATAGCTTTGCCAATTGCCTTTGTGATTGGTGGAGCTGTTGTTTGCTCAGAACCTGCAGCGTGGGCTTTAATTGCTCAAGTTGAAGAAATTTCTGAAGGCAATATTCGCACTTCTATAATGCTTTTGGCTTTGGCTTTAGGTACTTCATGTTTTGTTTCTCTTGCAATTGCAAAGATTTTATTTAACTTTAGCATCTGGTATTTGATTATTCCTTCATATTTATTGATTTTTGTTCTAACACTCTTTACCCCTCCACTTTTTTCTGCAATTGCTTTTGATTCAGGAAGTGTTGCTTCTGGTCCTATTTCTAGTGCATTTGTCTTGCCATTGGCTTTAGGTTTTTCTGCTAACTTTCCTTCTGGCTCTGCAAGCAATGCCTTTGGTCTTATAGCAATGACTTCTCTTTCTCCTCTCATCACAATACAAATATTGGGTTGCATGTTTGAATGCAAAAAGAAGCATGCATTGCGAAAAACAGAAATAGAGAGGAGAAAAACAAAATGATTGAGACTAGAGAATTCACTAGAATGTTGCTTTTAACTCTTCCTCTCCATAAAGGTGAGCCATTATTTGAAGATTTATATGCAAGTGGTGCAAAAGGGGGAACAATATGCACAGGTCGCCAACCTCCCAAAAACTCACTTGCCTATATGCTATGTCTTGGAGATGAACCAATAGAATTATTGCAAATACTTACTACAGAAGAAGATTACAGGGTAATTTTTGATGCTATTATTCAAAACAAACTATTCAAAAAAATAAAACATGCAAGTCTTTATGTTATACCAACTATAACTAGATATAAGGAGGAAACTGTGAAGCGAATTGGACAGATGATTTCGGTTATTGTAACGCGTGGATATGCTGATGAAGTTATGATGGCTGCTCGTAAAGCAGGAGCTGATGGAGGTTCAATTATCCATGCACGAGGCACAGGTAGAAAAGAGGATGAAAAGTTTTTTGGAATTACTATAGTGCCAGAAAAAGAGCAACTACTCATTGCTGTGAGTAAAGAAAAAGCATACAGAGTTAAAAATGCAATAAAAGAATTAGAAATCTTGCATGAACCTGGAATGGGTATTATGTTTAGTCTTCCTATAGAAGAATATGTTAATTTGGGAAAGTCTGAGAAATATAAAAATGAAAAGTAAATATTTATTCTACATAGTTTTTGTTTTCATTTTGCAATGTCCTTTATTTGCAAAAGTAAACTATGAAAAAGAAAAAGAAGCTATAGAAAATGTATTAGCAAATTTTTCATTTAGACAAGATGAAACGCACTCTTGCACAAAAGAAGAAGTAGATGCTATTTTGAGCGAAGCTATAAAGCAAGAACTAAATCTCTTTGAGCTCCTTTATGCAACAAATGCCTATTTAATAAAAACAGGAAATAGGATTTTAATTAAAGGCAGTATATTAAGAGAGCTAGAAACAAAAATCATTTATGGCAATGAAAGAGTCTATGCCTTAATTCCTATAAACATAATAGAAGAAATAGAAATAGGAGCTGTTCCGAAAAGCAAATTAGAAGCCCATATAATTGATATTTTCTTTAAACAACCCTACGAAAAATACATTGAAATAGGCACTGCTATTTACGAAAAACATATTGGTTTTAACAAGGCAGAAAACAATATTTTTTCTGAATGCTTTGGTATGAATGTTAAAAAAATAGGCATTAAAAAAAAGATAGACAAAATTGAAATGTATGAAAAAACAAAAATAGCAATATATGTGAAGGGTTTTCCGCGACCTAAGAAGTGGATTTTTGAAACAATGTACTTAAAATAAAAACGAGTTTATGAGGCATAAATGGCACTTTTAATTGTTTTATCAAAGATGATAGGTAGCTTAGGTTTCATTCTTTATGGAATGAAAATAATGAGTGATGGTATTCAAAAGAGTGCTAATAAAGGAGTACAGAACGCCCTAAACTTAATGACAGGCAATCGGTTTCTTGCTGTCTTCACTGGAATCGTTGTTACAGGTTTAGTTCAGTCATCAGGTGCCACAACTGTTATGACAGTCTCCTTTGTCAATGCAGGACTTTTAACACTAGAACAAGCAATAGGTCTTATTTTTGGTGCAAATATTGGTACTACTGTAACAGCATGGATTGTTTCTATAGTTGGAAAATTTTCTCTTTCAACGTTTGCCCTTCCTGCTTTTGGAGTGGGCTACTTTTTACATTTCTTCAAAAAACTAAAATGTGAAAATGTTGGAGAAGCTATAATGGGCTTTGCCTTACTTTTTATTGGTTTGGACTGGCTTACACAAATAGCACCAAGTATAACACAAGAACACTTATTTTTTATTGGAATACTTAAAAAAACAGGACCTACTGCCATACTCGTTGCAATTTCATTAGGTCTTATTTTAACTGTCATTTTACACTCTTCAAGTGGAACAACCGCTGTAGTTATTGCTATGGCACAATCAAATGTAATTGGGTGGGAGTTCGCCGCTGCAAGCATTTTAGGAAGCAATGTAGGTTCCACTGTAGACGCTATTTTAGCTTCTATAGGTTCTCGCCTCAATGCAAGACGGGCTGCTGCTGTCCACGTTCTTTTTAATGTTGCAGGTTCTGTAATTGCCCTATTGTTCTTTCATTTTTCTTTATGGACAATAGATTATTTTACACCGGGAGGACCTTCCACAGAAAACATTGCATTTAGGATTGCAGTGTATCACACACTGTTTAACGTTTTAAACACAATTATAGCTCTTCCATTCGTAACTCCAATTGCTAAATTTGTACGATTTCTCATAAAACCAAAAGAAAATGAGAGCGAAGATGAAAAATATGGAGTTTATATCTTTCCATTTCAAGCACCAAGCATGAAAGAAAATATAAGTTCTTTTATAATAGCAGCAGAACATGAGATAATAAAAATGTCTAATATTGTCTGCAAGATGTCTCTTATGTTAAAAAAAGTCTTAGAAAAAAATAAAGCGATATCATTCACACAAGCAGAAAAATATCTTGCAGAAAAAGAAGATTATGTGGATCAAATGCAAGATGAACTTTCAGAATATCTTGTTTCAACTTTGGGCTTATCTCTTTCTGAAAAAGAAAGAGTTAAAGTGCGTCTTATGCTTGGAATGGTGGATAACTTAGAAAACATTACTGATGAAATATATGAAGTGGCTCTTTTTATCACTAAAAAAAATACAAAACTAGAAAAACCTATTTCTAAAAAAAATATGGAGAAATTACTTGAATATATAACCTTTGTTGATGAATTTATCCACTTTGTACATGAACACTTGAATGCACCTATGTCACCTGAACAGTTTAAAAAAGCATGTGATATGGAAGACAAAATTGATGAAATTAGATCTGAACTTAAAACACTGGCAAGTCATCAACTTGAAAAAGGTGCAGCCGTAAAAACTGAGCTACTATATATTGATATAGTGCGAAATATAGAAAAGATAGGAGACTTCGCTTTTAGTATTTCAAAGGCACTCTCACAATTGTATGTAGCATAAAGTAACTATTATATTTAGATAATTTTTTAAATTTGTTTTGGAATTAAGGAGACAACTATGCTAGATAATGAAAAAATTAAAGAAGCGATTGAAAATATAAGACCTATGCTACAAGCAGACGGTGGAGATGTGGAACTAAAATCAATCTCAGACGATGGGAAGGTTTATTTAAGCTTGCAAGGTGCATGTGGCTCTTGTCCTATGGCAACATTAACACTAAAGATGGGAATTGAAGCGAGATTAAAGGATATGTTTCCTGAAGTTACAGAAGTTGTGTCTGTTTAATGGAGTCTCAGATGTCTGAAATATTTAATTTTAGTTCTGTTGTTGAACTCTTAATGGGTGATGAAGAAAATGCAAAAGAACTATTAAAAAACTATCTTTTGCAAACTGAAGAGCAAATGTCTCTTTTACAAAGCCTTTTAAACAATTCAGATTTTGATTCCCAGCGAGATGAGATAAGGCGTAAATCTCATTTAATAAAAGGAAGTTCTCTCAATATTAGTGCAAAAGAATTCGCTAGCACAATGTTAGAAATGGAAAAGGGAGCTACTGTATTAAGCCAAAAAGAGCTATTGCAACTATATAAGATAGCAACTAATAAATTTATGGCTGTTAAAACTGAAATCAATAAGGTGAAAACTTAAAAACATAAATTAATGTGATTTTGCCTGCATACCGAAAATGTAAGATAATTAGGGAGGGACAAATCAATCATGCGGAGGCTAAGGTATGTATTTGATTCAAAAAGCAAAAGGCAAGATGTCATATTGTTCTATCATCAGTGAAAAGAAAACTGGATATGTAATAAGGATATGTAGGGATATTGAGGGTTATGTTAAAGAAAGTGAAGACTACATTGAAAAAGATTTGTTCGACCTGTGTCTACGTACAGGATATATCCAGGAAGTAAGTAACTAGATTTTAGGGAGACTTATGAGTTAATTATGACTTGCAAAGCTCGAAGAGATTGAGCTGAATTAATCAGATGTCTCCCCTACACCCTTTTTTTGATTTTGTTTGAAATAAACTCTAGCGTCAAACTAACAAAGAGGAGAAAATAGCTTATAATTCCGACAGCTTTTATATTAAATTCCATACTTCCAGCTATAAAAAGTTCATAGCCTATTCCACCAGCGCCTGCTGCAGAACCAAGAGCTACAACATTCATAAAATTAATTTCAAAGCGAAAGAAACTCCACGAAATAATTTGTTTTAACGAAGATGGCAAAACAGCTTGAGTTAAAATGGCTAGTTTAGAAGCCCCACAAGAAGAAAGAGAATCTATTGTGTTTTGTGATATGCTATTAAAATTCATACTAAAAGCATAAACTAAATATGCGATACTATGAAAACTTAATCCAATTATTGTTGCAATGGGTCCAACACCTAAACATACAGAAAAAAGCATAACCCAAATGATTGTTGGAATAGCACGCACAAATGAAGAAAAACAGGATATTATGTTTTTTATAATGTTATTGGAAGCTAAAAACTTTGTGCTTAAAATTGCTAAAGGTAGAGAAAACAAAACACTAATAATGGTTGTTAAAAAAGCTAAGGCAAGGCTTATTATGCAAGACTTTAATAGCGAAAAAAAAGAAATAGCAGAAAAAGGGTGAGATATAATAAACATTGCGTAAATATTTTCAAACAAATCTTTGCTTTTTTCTATTATACTTTTTCCGTCACCTTTCATAAAGTATAACGATAAAACTGAAACAG
>CAJPOH010000046.1 GCA_905372205.1 uncultured Treponema sp. | reverse complement strand
AGTCTATGATAGTATTATAATTATCTTATTGCAAGATATCTATTAGGAAGTGTGAGTTATGAAAGTAAAAGCTCTTGTGTTGCATGCGACAGGTACAAATAGAGATTTTGATGCTAAATACGCTTTGGAGATGGCAGGTGCAGATGCGGAAATTGTTCACGTTAATCAATTAAAAGCGAAGGAAAAAAAATGGGAAGATTATTCACTATTAGTCATTCCTGGTGGTTTTTCTTATGCTGATGCATTGGGTGCTGGTAAAATATTGAGTCTTGAGCTCATGCACTTTTTCTTTGATGAAATCTCTGAGTTTATAAACAAAAAAAAGCCTATAATTGGAATATGCAATGGTTTTCAAGTTCTTATCAAGACAGGAATTTTGCCTGGTAATAAAGATGGGAGTTTATCCAAAGAAGCCTATAGAGACAGAAAAGCTACTTTGACCTATAACGAAAATGGGCATTTTGAATGTAGGGATGTGGTGCTAAAAGCTGTTGATTCAAATTGTATTTGGACAAAAGGCATAGATGAACCCATAATATGTCCTGTAGCACACGGCGAAGGGCGGTTTTTAACTAGGTCTAAAGAAATATTGGATGATTTGATAGCAAAGAAGCAAATTGCATTAAAATATATGGTTATGAAATCCGATAGTGAAGGAGTGGGTAGCCTTGAGAATGCTAATGGGGGCTATCCATATAATCCTAATGGCTCGTATGAAGATATTGCAGGTATTTCAGATGCAACAGGGCTTGTTTTGGGGCTTATGCCTCATACAGAAAATAACATTGTAAGGCGTTTGGTAGACTATTCAGAAAGACAAAATGCGACAAGAGCTTGCCTTGCTATCTGGAAAAATGGTGTTGATTATGCAAAAGACTTATGATGGTGCTTTAAGGATTGATGAGACTTTTGGAGAGTTTTTATGAATAGAAAGATGCTTTTGGTGTTGATGTTTTTTTCACTTGTTTTTTGCACATATGCAGATGATATTGAGACAAAAGATGGTAAGAGAGTTTCTATAAGGTTTTATACGAAGAGTGTCTATTACCCTGGTGGTACTGAAACTGAGCCAATATTTGTGAAAGTTTCAATCACAAATAATAGTGCAGAAACTATGCATTTTAAGCTTGCTGACGACCGATCTTTTACTATTGATTTTTCCGTCGTGAATACTCGAAATAAGGAAGCGATTCATAATGAAAGTTGGCGTAGGAAAAGAAGCTCTAATGGTCAAATCTATTTTAGAGAAATCACTCTTGAACATGGAGAGACCTATTCTTTTGTTGAAAATGTAAAAGATTACGTAAGCATAGATAATGCTGGGGTTTATGTCTTGAAGGCTCTCTTTTTTCCAGAATTAAAAAGGCTTATCGATAACACAGAAGACCATCTTCTTTCCAATGCTTTAACACTAGAAGTAAAGCCATCTCCTTCTGTTTTAGCTTTAGGTTCTCTTCCCGTTTCTGATGCAACAGGTGAAATATTAAAACCTCAGGCTATTCCACCTGATCAGGTAATCAACTACATGCTCATTGCAAGGCAAAAATCTTTATGGCAACAGTTCTTCTTGTATATGGATATTGATAGGATGATAGCGAAAGATGCAGCTAGGGGAAGGCGTTTTAAGGCAGAATCTGAAATGGGGCGTCTTACGATGGTAGAAGTATACAAAAGAGATTTGAGTAGGGAGCATATTGATAAGGATATTGCAGCTATCCCGGTGGAATTTCAAATAGAACATACTGCATACACTAGCACAGAAGCTCAAGTGAAAGTGCTTGAGTGGTTTCAATATAGAAATTTTAAAGAGAAAAAGCGTTTTACTTATTATTTATCATCAAAAGATGGAGTTTGGATGCTCTATGACTATGTCGTAGAGAATCTTGGTACTGAATAGCGACGGGTGTTAAAAGAGAGTGTAGTATGATAATGGTGCTTATCTCAGAGTCTCAAAGTAAGAGTAAGACTTTGATGAAGTTCTTTAGAGAGCAATCTATTGATATTATCCATTATAGTTCACCTATGAAGGCGTTGGATAATCTTGCAGAGATTAAACCTGATGCTATAGTGGTAGATACAATAGATTTTCCGCGTCATTGGAAGGTGATTACACAGTATGTTAGGTATAGTAACTCAAAAAATGATGTTGTGCTTATCTTGATGGTGAATGCTTTTTTTTCGGCTTTTGAAGTAGATAAGGCCGTTAGTATAGGAGTACAGGGTATTATAAACATTGATACACCTAACGAAGTAGTTGTGAATAATGCCAGAGATATTCTTTCTAAATATAAGAGTGCATCTTTTAATAGTAGACGAGATTTTGATAAAGATTTTTCTAATAACGATTGTTCTTTTTTGTTTGTTGAACCAGAAGCTGAGTGCATTGTGACAGGAAGAGTGAAAGACTTACATTCTGATTCTATCCTTTTTATTCCTGATATAAAGGTAGAAGGCGTGAATAAAGATGATGTCTTAAAAAATTGTTCATTGAAAATTAAAGATAAAATCATTACCCCTTACTGTCGTGTACTTGAAGTAGGAGACTATCTCAACTTAGAGTTTGTTGATCTGAATGAAGAAGATGCAAAGGCAATAGCAGAATTACTTGATGAAAACGAAGAGCTTGCCCTTATAAGTTAGATTTCTTAAACTAACTGTTAGGATGTTGACTAATTCTGAGTAGCGAATTAATCAATGTTTCCTTAGATACCTACCTTCATATGTCATTTTCCAAAAGTTAAATCCCTAAATTAATATAGTTGACAGTTTTTAGTTAATAGTGATATAATGCCCGCCTGTAGTAGCAATTGGGGGCAAAGCATATAGTTTCTGGTGCTAAATTGTTTGGTAAGGAGAGAAAAAGATGTACGCACTTTTTGAATATAAGGGAAAGCAATATAAAGCAGAAAAAGGTTCTGAGATAATGGTGGACAAAGTAAACACCGATGATGATAAAATTGTGATAGAAAAGGTTTTGTTGCTCAGTAATGAAGGTAATATAAAAGTTGGTACGCCTTATGTTAATGGTTGCCAAATTATTGCAAAAAAAGGTAATGATATAAGAGACAAAAAGGTATTGGTCTATAAAGAAAAATCTAAGAAAAATTATCACAAACTCAAGGGACACAGGCAACAGTATACTTCAATACTTATTGAAGATATTGTAGAGGCATAGATGATCCGTATCACTATGATTAGTGGTGAAAAAAATGAATTTGTTTCATGCAAAGCAATAGGACACTCGGGATTTGCAAAGCAAGGGTTTGATATTGTGTGTTCTGCTGTGAGTGTGCTTTTACGAACTGCAGTCTTGTCCTTGGAAGAAAGAATTAAAATTGATGAAAATCTAAAAGTTGAGTTGGAGTATCCAGAAAGAGGTGATATTAAGATAAATGTCACAAAGTATGGAGCTTCTTCGTTTGACTATCTTGTTTTTCTTTTTAGTTTTTTAGAGCTTGGGCTTACGAGTTTATCGATCGAATATCCTGAGTTTTTGTGTTTGAAATGTTTGGTTTTATAAATTATTTTTTGGAGGAGTGTTATGGCTAGAAAAAGAGGCGGTAGCGGTGCTAAAAATGGAAGGGATTCAAACCCTAAGTATTTAGGTGTTAAAGCATATGGTGGAGAAGTTGTTAAAGCTGGTTCTATACTAGTACGTCAGCGTGGAACTAAAATACATCCAGGCAAAAATGTTGGGTGTGGTTCTGACTACACATTGTATGCGAAAATAGCTGGTAAGGTGTGCTTTCATGAAAGAAGAGGCAGAAAACTCCTTTCCGTAACAGACTCCAACTAATTTCAATAGAATCTCTGTTTAAGTTGTGTGTAGCGAGTTAATCAGAGATTTCCAAACACAAGAAAATGCTTGTTTTCTTGTGTTTTTTTATTCCTAATACATCATAAAGATATCTCTATTTTTCATGTTACGCTTTCTCTTTTCGAAGTATTGCTATTATAAAAAGAATATGATAGCATATAGTAATTATAGTGGAGGTGAATTAGATGGGAAGAGAATATGATCTCTATGTGACAGTCAAGCCGTCAAATGGATTGGAAGGTGTGTCTTATGCTCAAGATTTCTTAGTTAAAAAGATAGAGAATCGTAAACTACGTTCATTTTGTCAAGAACATGGTATACCACATACTGATGTCTATAGAATGGCAATTGGGACAAGACAGCCTGGATATTATGTGATGATGATGTTAAGATTTATTATTCCACCTATGTGGTGGTTTGTTGAGGTAGACAAGAAAAAACCACGTTGCAAACAATTAGATAGTTCTGTAAAAAAACCAAGTTTCAAAAAAAGCAAGGCATTTAAAAAATTGCTAGAAGTTCCCATAAAAGCATGGGTTAAAGCAGGCTTTCAGTATCAGCCTGTGTATTGTCTAAAAAAAGGAAAAATCAACAATATAACATTCAATAGAATGATTGAGTTTTCTAGCAAAATCAATGTGCAAGATTGGTTTGTATACGAAAATTAAATAACAGCTCCAAAGAGGTTTTATTTATTTAAGGATGAGAAAAACACCTAATCTAGCTTTTCAATTAGGTGTTTTTTATAAAAATCGAAAGCTATTTATAAAAGGCTAACCTTACCCCTGAATCCATATGATCCCCTTGATTTCCTGCTGTTCTTCTTCCATTTCTGTAAGCTGGAAGGCATTGCATTAAGGAAACTGAGTTATATGCTCCACCTTTCATCACTTTTTGCAAAGTACTTACATCTAAGCTATCTAAAGCTGGACCTTCAGGATTCAATACTGTTTCTGATTTTTCTTCGCTGACCTTATACCAGTCATACACCCATTCCATCATATTGCCCGACATATCGTGTACACCTAAGTGATTCGCTAGTCTTCCATCAACAGCTTTTGGCATTTGCTGGGTAACATCGCTAGTCCACCAGCAATATTTTGCTGTCTCTTCTTGATCTGCATCTTTCCAGTTTTTACTAGCACCAGAAACGGTGTCAATTTTAGTGAGCCAAACACCTGTACCTACATTATACTCCCTTCCTACTCCATTATTGTTATCTTTTTGATAGCGTGCCACATATTCCCATTCTGCCTCACTTAAAAGTCTATAGCCTTTTTTTGTTTTATCCCAAAACACTTTTTTATAAAGTTCTTGGTCTGTTGCATCTTTTAAGATAGCTCCACTAGCATTCTCTTCTCTATAAACGCATTCTGTTTCGCTTTTTGTCATTTCAGTGTAAGCGTTGCACCATATAATTGCATCATACCAATTTACTTGAGTTACTGGTAAGTTATCAGTTCTAGGCTCTGCATTTGGCACAGCAGTTTTTATTCCTTCCTTTGCTTGTCCTGTGAACGTATAACCATGTGTTTTTGCCCACTCAGTTACTGCGTGCCAAATCTTATAAGTTAGTTCATATTTTGCAACTGAAAACTTAGAAAGTTTAACCACTCTATCTTTCAAAAAGACTCCATCATATTGCAATGCATTGGAATTAAAAGTTCTTCCGATAATGCCATTTTCTGGAGGAGATACTTCAATCATATCATCAAAAGGTAAGACTTGAGGTGTGGGCGGAGAGATTTCTTCTTTCTTACTCAAAATTAATTTACATATATTGTTTAGTTTTCCATCCTTCTTTAAGGTAATAGAGATAGTTTGAGGTGTCTTTCTAAGTGTAATATTCTCAGAACCTGTAGGCACAAAAGTTTTAGTAGCTCCGTCTTCCGCCTCAACCACAATTCGAGCTGATGCTTGAAAATTGCTTTCAAAGTCTTTAGTAAAACCTGAATCAGATTGTGCTTGCATTAGCTCTTTGTTAGTCAAAGGATAATTTCCGATTTTTATGGAAATCAACTTGGCTTTTTCTGTTGGAGCTACTGGATTGCTTTCCTGTCCTGTATTTTTGCAGGCAAATACAAACAAAACACAAGACAATACAAAAATAGTTTTTACTGTTTTCATAAAACCTCCATAAAAACATCGTTCAAAAATATAGAGGCATAAAAATATTATTTTATAGAAACAAAGTCAACTATCAGGACAAAAGAGAAAGCAGTTTTAGCACAATGCGCGAAGATAAAAACGCAGCCTTTTTAGCGAAATCATCATATGAGAGCATAACTAAATTCTCTTTATCTGCAAGGTCAGAAATGCAACGTAAAATAAGATATGGCACCTTGTTTGCAAAGCAAGTGTGTGCCACAGCAGCACCTTCCATCTCAACACAAATAGCTTCAGTGTCTTTACGAAGCCTTTCTTTCATGCTCTTATTTGTTACAAAGATGTCGCCTGAGGCAATACGTCCCATAACCAGCTTGATATGTTTAACAATGTTTGCATCATCAGGAGCAAAACGTCCTTGCACCTTTACATCTTCTTTAATTAAGGAAAATGTTTTCAACATTAATTCTGCAAGATAAGGATCGCTCGGGTAGAATGGAGATTTTGCCTGTGGCACTTGTCCTCTTTCATATCCAAAATAAGTTGCATCAAAATCATGTTCTATAGCGTCAATAGAACAGACAACGTCAAAAATATTAAGAGAGGGGTCAAGAGAGCCTGCAACTCCTGTATTGATCACATAATCTACCTTAAATTCTGTGATGAGAATCTGTGTGGCTATAGCTGCATTAACCTTGCCTATTCCTGAATGAACCAAAACAACTTCAACATCACCTATGGATCCTTCATAAAATGTGGCGGTTGCAATCTTTCTCTCTCTGCCTTTTAATACTTTTTGTAACAATGCAGTTTCTTGTTGTTCTGCACCTAAAATTCCTATTCGCATAGCTGTATAGTAATATCTTTTGTAGAAAAAATCAACATCTTAAATAATCGCACGCCTTGCCTAAAATGCTTTGCAAAACACGTATGTATTGCGATGCAATTCTGTACAGAATGCGGATGCAATATAGCGGGATTTGCCCCTCGTTGCT